>CAKUFB010000182.1 GCA_934647145.1 uncultured Clostridia bacterium | reverse complement strand
CATAAAGGCGATTCCCTGCGGGAATCGCAACGCCCGGGAACGGTAGCGCCGCTCCCGGGCGATTTTATGGCGCGTCGCTCTCCGCCTGTTTTTCCTTTCCCAGCATCTCCGCCGCGCGCGTCTTGTCGAGATCGATCTGAGCCTTGAGCGCCTCCATGCTGTCGAAGCGGCGAACGTCGCGCAGGAAGGCATGCAGTGTCACCTCGAGCTCACGGCCGTACAGATCGCCCTCGTAGCCGATAAAGAAGGTCTCAATCGTCACCTCGGGCGAATCGGTCACGGTCGGGCGCGCGCCAATGTTGGTTACACCGGCATACCGCCTGCCGTCGATCACGGCTGCGCTGGCGTATACTCCGCGCGGAGGCAGCGCCGTGCCCGCCGCAACCTGGAGATTGGCGGTCGGGAAGCCGAACCGGTGGCCGACGCCCTGTCCGTGTACGATGGTTCCCCTGAGAGTCGTTTGCCTGTCCATGGAACTCACTCCTTTGCCGCTCCATTATACCTCAAAAGAGCGGGAGTGGATTGTTCCGGGATGGCCTGTTTCTGTTATGTCTTGGCGCGCGGCTCCGCGAGCTCCGGGGATGATCTGAGCAGGGCGCGCAGCAGGTCGCGCTCCTCAAGCACCCGCATGCGTTCCCCGGAGATCAGAAAGCGGTGCACCTGTCCGGGCACCAGATGCGCCGCCATTTCGGCGGGAGAGGCGTCGGCCGCAACGGCCAGCATGCGCACGGGCAGCGCGTGACAGCGCGCAAGCTCCTTTTCGCGCTCCATGAGCGAGTGCAGGGCTGCGCTGGTGATTCTGCGGGCCTCGACGGGGGCGCTGAGCAGCAGGTACGCGCCGCACAGGATCAGCGTCAGGTTATACTGACCCAAAGCGGCCATCGCGCAGCCCGAGACGATCAGCGCGCCGCCCAGCGCCTGACCAAGCCACACGCCCCTGCGCACGGCCCTTGCGGGCGGCAGGCGGCGCATCAGCAGCGCGCAGAGTATGCGTCCCCCGTCCAGCGGCAGTCCGGGCAGCAGGTTGAACGCCATCAGGCACAGGTTGGAAAAAACCGCCAGGCAGACGATCTCGCCCGAAAGCAGTCCCCACCAGCCCATCGCGGCGCACAGGCAGGCGAGCAGGCCGTTGGTCAGCGGGCCGCACAGGGCGACCAGGCATAAAACGCCCGGCCGCATGCCCCATACATCCTCGAACCGCGCCGCGCCGCCGCAGGGCATCAGCTCCAGCTCCGCGACCGGCACCTGAAACAGGCGCGCCGCCGCGACGTGAGAGAGCTCGTGCAGCGTCACCGAGATCAGCAGCACGGTCATGCGCAGGCCCTCGCCCAGAAACAGCGCGCACAGGAGCATGACCGGGCACAGCGGGTGTACCTTGACGCGCATCAGCCGCCCAGGCGTTCGGCGGGATCGACGCTCTGCCCTTCCTCGCGCCATTCGAAATACAGCCTGTCGCTGCTTTTGCCCAGCTCCTGCCCCTTTTCCACCTGCTGGCCCTCCTGCACGCCGGCCGAGGCCAGGTAGCCGTACACGCTCTCGCCGCCCTCGTGGGAGACGAGCACGATATAGTCGTTACCCGCGCCGCGCCCCACCGCCGTCACTGTGCCCGCCTGTGCGCAGGAAACGGGCGAGCCGGCCGCGCAGGCGTACTCCTGCCAGGGCTGGTCGGAGGAGAAGGCGTGGCTGAGCGTGCCCTCGACCGGCCGCGCCAGCGCGTTTTCGCCGTTCATGTTCAGGAAGACCAGCGCCGCGTCGGGCATCAGCGCGCGCACGAAGCGCAGCCGTCCGATGGTGTTGTCCCAGTCCACGCGCATACTGACCGCCGAGCGGATCGACTGCGTGAGCCGGTTGCTCCAGGGCGCGTCGATGTTGCGCACCGCCATCAGGGTCAGGAGCAGCGCGCAGGCCACCGCGCTGTTTCGGATCAGCCGCTCGCCGAAGGTCAGCCGGGGCGCGGCGGGTTTGTCCGCGGGGCGGTTTGGCTGCTTCCCGCGCCGGAAAAAGCGGGCGCGATGCGCCCAGCCCTCCGCGCGCTTCTTTTTTTCAGGCTGCGTCTCGGGCGGCTGCCGCCCGGTCAGGATCTTGAGCTGTTCGCCGTTTGTCATGGTCACACCTCCTGCCTTCATCGTATGCGCGCGCGTCCCGCGGCATGTATCGCATACCGGGCGGCGCATTGGTCCATAATAACTGGACAATGACGAGGAACAGGAGCCTGATGTATGCGTTCAGACGACTTTATGCGGGGTATCCCCTATGACGAACAGGCCATGCAGCAGCACATGCGCGCGCTGGCGCTCCGGGAGAACGTGACCGGCCTGCGGGCGCTGCGCGGCAGCATAGACATTGTGCGCGACATGCACCGCGCGGCCCGCGCCCTGCGGGTCGGGGAGGATGAGCGTTCGGACGAGCTTGCCTGGATGCTGAGCAGCGCGCGGGTACTCGAGGCGCTCTTCAGCGCGCAGACCCGTCCGGGCACAGGCCGGCTGCCTGCCTGCGCGGAGCGGGTGCGCGTGCAGGCGATGATGGACGAGCTGGTCGCCCACAGCGACGCGCTGGTCACGCCCGAGCGCCTGACGCAGGCGATCCGCGCCTATGACGAGGTGCGCGCGCTGCGGATGGACGAAATCTGGAGCGTCCCGTGCGCGCTGAGCCTGGCGCTGGAGAACGCCTATCTGCGGGTGGGAAAGGGCGTGCTCGAGCGGGAAAAGGCGCGCCGGGCGGCGGCAGAGTGGGTGGAGAACCCGCACGCGGCGCCGGTGCTCCGGGACGGCGCGTTCTGCGAGCACGCGCTTCACCTGCTGCACGAGCGCGAGCAGCCCGAACGGCGCGAGGCGCTGGAAAAGCGCCTGGGCGACGGCTCGGTCGAGGAGCTGGTGCGCGTGGAGCGGGAAAAGTGCGCGCTTTCGCTGTTGCTGATGAACAACCTGCTCTCCACACTGCGCATGCTGGAGGGTCTCGACTGGGCAGAGCGCTTTGAGCAGGTCAGCCGGGTGGAGCAGGCGCTGCTTACCGACCCGTCCGGCACCTATCCGCGCATGGACAAGGCCTCCCGGGCGCAGGTTCGCGCGCAGGTGGTTCGCCTGAGCCGGGCGAGCGGACTCAAGGAGCGCACCGTGGCCGGGCAGGCCGTCGAGCGGGCGCGGGCAGGCGAGGGCGTCCGGCGGGAGGTGAGCTGGTGGCTGTACACGAACGAGGGGCTCGAGGCGATGAGCCGCGGCCTTCGCCTGAGAAAAACGCTGCGGCTGTATCCCGACCCGACGGGGGCGAGGCGTATCGGCGCGATTCTGACCTGCTGCGCGCTCGAAATCGCGCTTTTTGGCGCGTTAAAACTGCCCTGGTGGGCGGTCTTTGCCTGGACGGCGTGCGCCTGGGCGATTGCCGAGGAGCTGGTCAACCGCGCGGCGGCGCGCCTGGCGAGGCCGAAGCCGCTGCTCCGTCTGGCGCTGAAGGAGGCGGGCGGCGAACACCGGACGCTGCTGGTCATGCCCGCGCTGCTCAGCGGCGAAGCGCGTGCGGAGGCGCTTGCGGCCGAGCTGGAGAATCTGGGCGCGAACCAGCCGGACGAGAATATCGACTTTCTGCTGCTGGGCGACCTGCCCGACGCGGCGCAGGCCAGTCTGCCAGCGGACGAGGCGATTCTGTCGGCGGCGAAGCGGGGAATTGCCCGGGCGAACGGGCGCGCCGGGCGGGAAAAGTATTATTTCCTGTGCCGCGCGCGCGAATACCAGCCGCGGGATCGCAAATACATGGCGCACGAGCGCAAGCGGGGGGCGCTGGGCGCGCTGCTCAGTTACCTGCGGCTGGGCGAGAACGCCTTTTTGGAGCCGCCGCGCTTTGACCGGGCGTATCCGTTTGTGCTGACGCTGGACGCGGGCGGGCAGCTGCTGCCCGAGGACATGCTGCGCCTGATCGCGACGATGGCGCACCCGATCAACCGGGCGCGGGTGGAGGGGGGCGAAACGCGCGGCTACGCGGTGCTGGCTCCGCGCGCGCAGACGGCGCTGGACGGGCAGGTCAATGAATTCACGGCGCTCTTCGGCGGGCCGGGGGGCGTGGACACCTATGCCTCCTGCGCCTCGGACGCGTGGCAGGACGGGTCTGGGCAGGGCATCTATTCGGGCAAGGGCATACTGGACGCAAACGCCTTTTCCGCGCGCCTGCAGGGCCGCCTGCCGGACAATCGCATACTCAGTCACGACCTGATCGAGGGCCTGCTCGCGGGCGCGGGGCAGGTCAACGACGTGACCCTCTACGAAGGTCACCCCAAAAGCCTGCGCGCCTGGCTCAAGCGCCTGGAGCGGTGGACGCGGGGCGACTGGCAGCTGCTGCCGTTTGCGTGCGGCTGGCGGGAGAGCGAGCGCCTGAAGCCCATCGACCGGTTCAAGCTGTGCGACAATTTGCTGCGCAGTCTGCTTTCCGGCGGGCAGGTCGCGCTGATACTGGCCGCATTCTGGCTGCGCAGGCCGGAGGCCATCCTGTTTGCGCTGCTGCCCGACCTGCTGCCGCTCATCGGGCCGGGTGTGCGGGAGGGCGACAGCTGGCTGCTCGCGCTGTGCCGGGTCGCGTTCGCGCCGCTTGAGGCCGCGTGTACGCTGCGGGCGATCGGCCGGGCGCTGTGGCGGCAGGGCGTTTCGAAGCGGCGGCTGCTGGACTGGGTGACCGCCGACGACGCGGAGAAGAAAACTGAAAAGCTGCCCATGGGCTTTTCACGGCTGTGCGCGCTGGCGCTGTTTGCCAGCCTGCCGCTTCAGCCGCTGCTTCTTCTGCCCGGGGTGCCGCTGTGCGTTTTGTGGTGGACGGCCGACGCGCTGAGCGCTTTCCTTGAAAGGCCGCGCGAGCAGGCCTTTGCGCCCGACCCCTCGCAGTGGGAGACGCTGATGGATCTGGCGGCGCGCACCTGGCGCTTTTTCGAGGACACGGTGGAGGACAACGGCCTGCCGCCCGATAACGAGCAGCTCGACCCGCCAATCGGCCTGGCCCGGCGTACCTCGCCGACCAACATGGCGCTGTACCTTATGTGCTGCGTGAGCGCGCGGGAGCTGGGGCTGATCGACGGGGATGAGTGTATTCGGCGCGTCGAAACGGCGCTTTCCACGCTGGAGCGGCTGGAAAAGTGGGAGGGTCAACTGTACAACTGGTACGACACCCGCACCGGCGCGCCCCTTTTCCCCCGCTATGTCTCAGCGGTGGACTCGGGCAACCTGGCGGCGGCGCTGATGTGCTGCGCCCAGGCGGTTCCGCCGCTTTCCGGCAGGCTGCAGGCGCTGGCCGCGGGCATGAACCTGCGCGCGCTGTACGACGAGAAGCGGGAGCTGTTCTACATCGGCATGGACGTGGAGAGCGGCAGGATGAGCCAGTCGAGGTACGACCTGCTGGCCTCCGAGTCGCGCCTGCTGAGCTATGCCGCCATACTGCTCGGGCAGGTTCCGGCGCGGCACTGGCAGGCGCTCGGCCGGGCGATGACCCGCACGGAAAAGGGCGCGGCGCTGCTCTCCTGGAGCGGCACGATGTTCGAGTACCTGATGCCCGAGCTGCTGATTCCCGGATGCGCCGGCTCGCTGCTGCGCCAGAGCCGGGACGCGGTGATCGAGGCGCAGGTTCGCGCGGCGGAGGGCGCTCCCTGGGGCGTGTCCGAGTCGGGCTACTATGCCTTCGACCGGCACAT
>CAKUFB010000181.1 GCA_934647145.1 uncultured Clostridia bacterium | reverse complement strand
GCACCCCTCCCCCGGGGACACGTTCCTGGCTGCAAACGTCGGAGGGGGTCTGGGGGAGGGCGCGGCCGCAGCCGCGCCTCCCCCAGCCAAAGCGAGCCGCGACTCATCGAGTCGCGGCTCGCTTGCCTTCGTTACGCCTCTGCGCCCGGCCTACAGGATGGTCGCGCCGCCCAGGCAGACCTGGCCGTCATAGAACACCGCGGCCTGACCGGGCGTAATGGCGCGCTGCTTTTCGGCGAAATCGATGCGCACCGCCTGTCTCAGGCAGGTAATCGACACCTGCTGCAGCGGCTGCCTGTGGCGAAAACGCGCCTGACAGAGGAAGGGTCTGCCCTCGGGCGCGGGCGCCAGGCCGGACACCCAGTGCGCCTGATCGGCCAGCGCGCTCATGGAATAGAGCAGCGGAGAATCCTCGCCCTGCTCAACGACCAGCTCGTTTCGCCGCAGATCCTTGCCCACGACGAACCACCTGTGTCCGTTTCCGCCCCCGCCGATGCCCAGTCCGCGCCGCTGGCCGAGGGTATAATACATCAGTCCGTCGTGCCGCCCCACCACCTTGCCGTCCACGGTCACCATATCGCCGCCCTGCGCGGGCAGGTACTGCTTCAGGAACTCCTTGAAGTTGCGCTCGCCGATGAAGCACACGCCGGTCGAGTCCTTTTTTTCGGAAGTAGCCAGGCCGTTCCGCCGGGCGATCTCGCGGATCTCTGCCTTGGTCAGGCCGCCCACGGGGAACATCGCCTGCGCAAGCGCCTGATGCCCCACCATGTACAGAAAGTAGGTCTGATCCTTGTTCTCGTCCGCGGCGCGCAGGAGCGTCGTCCTGCCGTCCCGTTCGCCCAGGCGGGCAAAGTGGCCGGTCGCCATCTTCTCCGCACCCAGCGAGCGGGCGAAGTTCAAAAAGACGTTGAACTTGATCTCCCGGTTGCACAGCACGTCCGGATTGGGCGTGCGGTTTTTTCTGTATTCCTCCAGGAAATAGGCGAACACGCGCTCGCGGTACTCCTTCGCGAAGTTGACGGAGTAGTAGGGAATGCCGATCTTATCGCACACGACGCGCACGTCCTGATAGTCCTTTTCCGCCGTACACACGCCGCGCTCGTCCTTTTCCTCCCAGTTGTTCATGAACACGCCGATCACGTCGTATCCCTGCCGCTTGAGCAGCAGCGCGGCCACGGACGAATCGACGCCGCCGGACATGCCGACCACAATAGGCGCCATGCGTTTCCTCCTGTCTTCTGTTGCATTTGTATAAAGAGACCGGCGAGCCAGGAAGGGTTCGCCGGCCTCTGTGCTGTGTGTTTACTCGATGACGGGGTTCGGGTTGACCGGCGCGGCCTCCTGCAGGGAGAGCAGCTTCACAGTGGCGCTGTCCACGCTCATGGGCATATAGGTCAGCGCCTCCACACCCAGCAGCTCCGTCCAGTCGTCCTGCCAGTTCTCGTTGCACCAGGTCACGAAGTCGGCCACGGCAAAGTCGGTATACGCGCCGTAGGTGCCCAGCATGGACGCGGCGATGTCGTCCGATTTGGCCTGCTTCTCGGTCATCCAGCCCAGCTCGATCAGGCGGCTCTGCAGCGCGTAAACCTGCATGCCGTCGTAGCTGCCGGTGGTCGCGTCGATGCCGTTCGTATTCTCCGCCAGGATGTCCGCGGGCAGCCTGTCGGTCGGAATGGCCGTCGGCTCGGGCGAAGGCTCGGGCGTCGGTTCCTCGGTCGGTTCCTCAGTGGGCTCCTCGGTCGGTTCCTCGGTCGGCTCCTCGGTCGGCTCCTCAGTGGGCTCCTCAGTGGGTTCCTCGGTCGGTTCCTCGGTCGGCTCCTCCGTCGGCTCTTCGGTCGGCTCTTCGGTCGGCTCCTCCGTCGGTTCCCCGGTGGGTTCCTCGGTGGGTTCCTCGGTCGGCTCTTCCGTCGGCTCATCCGTCGGCCCCTCGGTGGGTTCCTCGGTCGGTTCCTCGGTGGGTTCTTCGGTCGGCTCCTCGGTCGGCTCGGGCGTCGGCTCCTGGGTGGGCGCCTGGGTCGGGCCGACCGCCGTCTTGGGATCGGGGTTGACCGGAGAATTATAGGCGTTGTTCAGGTAGCTCAGCGTAACCGTCCCGGCGGTGCCGTCGGCCTCGAGGGTCAGCGTATAGCGCTTGATCAGGTACTGCTGCAGCATCTGCACGGCCGAGCGGGTGAAGGTATCGTACTCGCCGGTCACGGCCTCGGGCTTGAGCCACTGAAGCTCGACCAGGCGGTACTGCAGCCAGAGAATCTCATCCTGCGGGGAATTCTCGTCGATGGGCTGGCTGGGCGCGCTGGTGGGCTCTTCGGTCGGCGCGACGGTGTCGGTGGGCGCGGGTGTGGCGGTCACCTCGGGCCGGGTGGGCGCGCCGCTCCACATCAGCCACATCATCGTGGTCTCGTCCAGTATGCCCTGATTGTTGAGCGCCGCGTTGGGGTAGAGGATGTTGACGTAGTTCTGGTAGTCGATCAGGGTCAGCTGCGTGGCGTTGTCGTACACGCCGGTGGCCTGGCTCGCGTCCATCCAGCCCAGCTCGATCAGCCGGTTCTGCGCGCGGCGCACGTCGTCCACGCTGGGCAGGTAAGGCGTCGCGGTGGGCTCGGGCGTGTCGGTCGGCGCGGGGGTATCGGTGGGCGCGGGGGTGGCGGTCGGAGCCGGGGTGGCCGTCGCGCCCTCGGGCAGCTTGATGGGCGCGTCGTCGCGGTTCAGCCAGTTGATGGTCTGCTGACCCGCGATGCCGTCCACGTCCATGGAGCGGTCGTAGTGGTCGTGTACGTACCTCTGGAACGCCTTGACCGCGGCCTTGGTCGCGTCGTCATAGGTGCCGATGGAGAACTTCGCGTCCAGCCACATCAGATCCATCAGCCGGTTCTGCAGCTGCGTGATGACGGCGCTGTCGGTCTTGCGGTTGATCAGCTCCGGCCTGATGGTCACGCGCGGCACGGGGGTCGCGGTGGCCTGCTGGGGCTGCGCGGGCGGCTCGGTCACGTTCATCGGGGGCGCAGTCACCCTGGTGAGCCAGTCGGGCTCGTAGTTGTCCGGCACGGCGGTCGCGTCCTGCCCGTCGGACAGGTTGTTGCCGCCCTGCTGGTTCTGCCAGTTCTGGTTCACGTCGGTGATGTCGCCGATGCCGGTCGTGCCCGCGGTGGGCGCGGGGGTAGCCGTCGGAGCCTGCCACTCGTCGTAGGGCGAGAGGGTGGGCGTATCGTTCGTGGTGCGGTCGTTGCTGTTTCGATTGATGAGCACGCTGGCGCACACGATCAGCGCCGCCACCACCACGGTGCAGGCCAGCAGGATGGGCGCGCGCTTCCTGAGCTTTTCAAGCAGCGTCAGCTCCTCCTGCTCCTCCTCGTCCTCTTCCTCGTCGGCCTCGGCCTGACGGGCTTCCTCGTCCTGCGCCCTGGCGGCCTTCGCGCGGCGCAGAATCACATACAGCGTGCCGTTTTCCTCAAAGTGCGCCATGGCCTGCGAGGGGTCGTCGGCCGATTCGGCGCGCGCGAGCGTCTGCTCCAGGCCCGCCCTGAAGTCTGCCTCGCGGCCGGGCGTGACCTGCACGGCCGGGTCGTCCGGGTTACGGAAGGCGATTCCGCGCGGCAGGTATTCGCGGATGCGCAGGCGGTTCTCCTTCCTCAGGTCATAGGCCATGTACACCACGCCCATCGGATCCTGACCCACGGCGCGCCCCACCAGGAAGCGGCCGCCCAGGATCTCGCCGGGCGCGAGGTGATTGGCGATCAGGGGCGCGGCGGCGTTCTTCCCGCAGTGCGGGCAGATGTCCCGTCCCTGGTTATCCTGCATGCAGTACATGCACATTTTCGAGGTATCCATTTATGCTTCCTCCTCTCGCAGGTCGGCGCCCAGCAGGCGCGTGATCTGTTCATGGGTGTCCCTTTCAATTGCTTCAATGGAGCGGGTCGCGTCGATCCTGCGGACGCGCTTTCCGTCCGCCCGCGCGGCGAAGCCCTCGTGCACCAGCCTGAGAAAGTCCTCCTTCTCCGACTCGATGCGATCCAGGCCGGTCGCGTTTTTTCGCCGGGCGATGGCCGTTTCCGGGTCGAGGTCGTACAGAAGCGTCAGGTCGGGCAGGCGATCATCGACCGCCGGGCGGTTGATCTCATAGACCTTTTCCACGCCCAGGCCGCGCGCCACCCCCTGATACACCAGGCTGGAGTCCAGGAACCGGTCGCACAGCACGATTTCGCCCCGCGCAACCGCCGGCCAGATCACCTCGCGCACGTGCTGCGCCCGGGCGGCGGCGAACAGCAGCGCCTCGCATTCGGGACACATGCCCTTGCTGCTCAGGTCGAGCAGTATGCTCCGGATGCGCTCCGAAATCGGACAGCCGCCCGGCTCCCGGCTCGCGACCACCCTCCAGCCGCACGCGCGCAGCCGCTCGGCCTCACGCAAAAGCTGTGTGGTCTTTCCGCAGCCGTCCCCGCCCTCAAAGCTGATGAAGAACCCGGGCAGCAGCCCCTCGTCCCCCAGCAGGCAGCCGGTCAGCTCCTCGACCGTCTCCACGATCACGTCCGCCCCGGCTTTTTCCAGCTCCTCGCGGGAGCCGTAGCCGTAGGTCACGCCGATCGCGTCGACGCCGTTGTCGTGCGCGCCCTCCACGTCGAACAGGCGGTCGCCCACCATGCAGGCCCGGCGATACTTTTGGGGCAGCGCCTGGGCGATCAGCTCCTTTTTGGAGGCGTGATGCGTCTCCTTCATCGGCGCGGCGGCGATCACGTCCAGGTACGGCGACAGGCCGAAATAATCCGCAATGCGGCGCGCGAAGTCCACCGGCTTGGAGGTGGCCAGACCCACGCGCGCGCCCCTCGCCTTCAGCGTCCGCAGAAGCGGCGCGACGCCCGGATACACGCTGTTTTCCTTCCAGCCGATCGGGTTGAACCGCTCCCGAAACAGCGCGAGCGCCTCCTCGGCCTGCGCGCCGGTCATTCCGCACACATCCTCAAACGAGCTCAGCAGCGGCGGCCCGATGAACTTCTTCAGCTCCTCGCGCGGCGGCAGGACAAAGCCCATTTTCTCCACTGCATATTGGACGCAATTCAGAATCCCAGGTTCCGACTCGGTCAGGGTTCCGTCCAAGTCAAATAATACCACGTCATACTTTAACCCGTTCATAGCACTACACTTTCCTTAATATATTATGCGATTGTCAGGTTTTCATAAACCTGACAATCGCTATTATTTAGTTTCCTACAGCTTTCAGCATTTCATTAAACTCGTCGCCGAAGAGGTGAATGTAGGTATTGTAGGTGATAGATGTGTTTGAATGCCCTAGCAATTTTGACAAAATCTTGATGTTTGTCCCTTTGTAGAATTGATTAGTGGCGAAAGTGTGCCTGAATGCGTGCGGCGAACGATACGGGACGCTTGCCCGCTCACAAACTTCTATAACCCACTTCCGTATCGTGCTATACTTCAACCACGTTTTCTTATTACAGCAGAACAGATAGTCCGTCTCACTTTTTGCGGCCAGCTCTCTCAATATCTCAACAGCTCGCGGCGACAACGGCACAACACGCTTACTACTGTCTGTTTTCGCCCCTTCACGAATGTAGGCTTTACCTGAAGCTTCATTCACAACTGTCTTATGAATATAGAGCCTGTGTTTCTCAATATCCACATCATTCCAGTCAAGTGCCAGACACTCGCCTACTCTTATACCCGTTTCAAGCATCAGC
>CAKUFB010000180.1 GCA_934647145.1 uncultured Clostridia bacterium | reverse complement strand
CCCTCCGCGCGCTTCGCGCTGCGATGAAGCGATTTCCCTCGGGAAATCGCGTCCCTGCGGCTCCATCGGAGCCGTGGGTGGGGTCTGGGGAGGCGCGCGCCGTTCAGGCCGCCCTCCCCAGCGCACCGGACGGGCACAGCTGCCCGGTACGCTGCAACAAGATCAGGCAGAAGATGCAGCGCTGCGACGAGCCTGGTCTCAAACTTCGGTGGGGGTCTGGGGGAGCGGTCGGCGGGGCCGACGGCCACCTGCTGCCGCGCATCCTATCGTCAGGCTATGCGCTATTCAAGACCCTCCCCCAGCCGTCGTCCCTGGCAAAGAACCGGCAAAACAGAAAAGGCCGTTCGGGAAGCCCGAACGGCCTGGCGCAATGCCTGAATTACTCGGCAGCGACCTCCGCCTTGGGATAGACGCTGACCTGCTTGCGAGTCTTGCCGAGACGCTCAAAGCGGACGACGCCGTCAGCCTTCGCGTAGAGCGTGTCATCATCGCCGATGCCCACGTTCAGACCCGGATGGATCGCAGTGCCGCGCTGGCGAACCAGGATGTTGCCGGCCAGCACAAACTGACCGTCCGCACGCTTGGTGCCCAGACGCTGCGCATGGCTGTCACGTCCGTTGTGCGTGCTGCCCATACCTTTTTTATGAGCGAACAGCTGCAGATTCATGATCATCATGAGGCTTACCTCCTTCTCTGCGAATGGACCCGAACAAAGTCGGGATACTGTTTTTCAATCTCCAGAAGTCCCAGCCTGGCGGTTTCGAGGATGACCCCGGCCCTTTCCAGCGCCTTTTCTTCCGGATTCGCGGCGAGCACAGCCGTAAGCAGTCCGGACTCGTCGTCCTGCTGCGTCCGCGTGGGCGCGCAGGCCACCTTTTCCAGACCGTTCGCCGCCGTGATCAGTATGCCGGAAACCGCCGCGCAGACGATGTCCGCGCCGTGCTCGGCATACCCCGCGTGACCCCTGGCCTTAAACCCGATCAACTTGCCTTCCTCATGCAGAAAGACAATCCGGATCATGAGCCTCAGCCCTCGATGGCAGTGATCTCAACCTTGGTATACGGCTGACGATGACCCTGCTTTTTGCGAGAATTCTTCTTGGCCTTGTACTTGAACACGACGACCTTGGCGCTCTTGACCTGATCAAGAACCTTGCCTTCGACCTTCGCGCCCGACACGACGGGAGCGCCGATCACAGCGCCTTCATCCTTGCCCAGCATCAGCACGTCAAAATTGACGGCGTCGCCGGCCTGAGCCTCGAGCTTCTCGACGTAGATCACGTCGCCCTGCTGGACGCGGTACTGCTTGCCACCAGTAAGAATAACTGCGTACACGCGTTGCACCTCCTTATTAAGTCTCGCCGAACGTAGGCACGCAAAGCGTTTTCCCCAGAGCCCACTCCGAGCGGATTACCTTGTTATTATAAGCCTTGTAACCTCTTTTGTCAACCGCCGTTTCGACAATTAACACACGCTTATTCGCACCGCGACAGCCGCACGCTCTGAAGGCGCAGCGCCTCCTCCGTCTCGCCCGCAAGCCGGATCGACAGCTCGTGCTCGCCCTCGGAAAGAGTCGCCCGGCACAGGCGCGCATCGCTTGCGGTATAGTAGCGGTTTTCAAGCGACGCGTCCTTCTCGCCCCCGCAAAGCGTCAGCGCGATTTCCTCGCCGTCCAGGCCGAGCACGAGCTCCTGCCTCAGTCCCGCCAGCGCGCCGTGATCGCCCGCCACGCGCAGGGAGATTTCAAACTCGCCGTCCCGCACCACCGCGAAGCGCCACCCGGCCATCGCCTGTCCGTCCTTCCAGTTTTCGGCCGCGCCGCCCGGGCCGACCCGCACGTCCCCCATCCACTCGGCGGCAGTCGCCTTGAGCTCGACGCGCCCGTCCGGCTGCTCGACGGCCATCCCGGGCACGCGCACATCGTCCAGGAACTCCACGCACAGCACGTCGTTCTTGCGCACGTCGCTCGGCAGCATCACCCCCAGCCGGGTCAGGCCGTCCAGTCCGCGCATCGGGTGCTGCACCTGCACAAGCGGCCGCTTCTGCCGCGTCAGATAGCTGCGCGCGGCCTGCCCCTCGATCCCGTTGACCTTGAACGAGCCGCCGGGAACCGGGTTGTTCAGGAAAAAATACAGCTTGTTGCCCTTCTTTGTGACCGGGCCGGCGGACAAATCCATCGGGAATGGTGAGGCCTCGCAGCCGCGCACCGCGTCGCAGCCTCCCGCCTGCATCCAGTCGCCCACGGCGCGCAGTATGTCCTGCGCGGCGGCGGGAATGCGCCCCAGCGGGTCGGGGCCCACGTTGAGCAGGTAGTTCGTGTTTCGCGAGGCCAGCCGGGTCAAAAGCGAGATCGTCTGATCGGCCGTCTTCCAGTTCTGGTCGAAGGCCTTGTAGCCCCAGGTATCGTTCAGCGTGGCGGCGGTCTCGTACAGCCGACCCTTCGCGCCCGCGCCGGCAGGCACCTGGTTGTCGCCCAGCGAGAAATAGTCCCCCATGCCGTTTCCGATGCGCGAGTTGACCAGGCAGTTCGGCTGATACGCCTTCACCATGTCGTACAGCTCGCGGCTCTGCCCGGGCGTAATCACCCCGGGCGTGTCGAACCAGATCAGCGCCAGGTCGCCGTATTTCGTCAGCAGCTCCTTCACCTGCGGCTTGATCTTGCGCTCAAAGCAGCGGGAGAAGTCCTTTTTATCGTTGTCCGGAAAGTCCCAGTCGTTGGTCCAGCTCATGCCGTGGTTGGTATGCCCGCGCGTATATCCGCCGCCGTCCGGCTCGTGCCAGTCCAGCTCCTGCGAGTAGTAAAGCCCCAGGCGCATATTGTGCTTCTGGCAGGCCTCGGCCAGCTCTGCGATCGGGTCGCGCCCGAACGGCGTCGCGTCCACGATGTTGAAGGGATCGGCCTCGCTCCTGTACATGGCGAAGCCCTCGTGGTGCTTGCTCGTCAGCACGATGTACTCCATCCCGGCCGCCTTGGCCAGCTTCACCCAGCCCTCGGCGCTAAAGCCGATCGGGTTCATCGCCCGCGTCAGGCGCGAGTACTCCTCGTTCGGAATCTCAAACCGGGACTGTATCCACTCTCCGATATAATCCATCCGCCTTCCACGGTACTCGCCCGCCAGCTGCGTGTACAGTCCCCAGTGCAGCATCAGGCCGAAGCGCGCCTGGTTAAACCATTCAAAGCTCCTGTTCATCGCGTCCTCCGCAGTGTTTTTTTCTTCATTATACACCGGACGCGCCCGCCCGTCCATGCAGAATCCATTCGTAAATATGAAAAAACCGCCCTTCGCGCGGAAGAAGCGGTTTTTCTTTACCGTCTCGCCTTACTTGGTGCCGAACAGGCGGTCGCCGGCGTCGCCCAGGCCGGGAACGATGTAGCAGTGATCATCGAGCTTCTCATCCACGGCGGCAATGTACAGATCCACGTCCGGATGCGCCTCCTCGAGCGCCGCAATGCCCTCGGGCGCGCCGATCAGGCACATCAGGCGAATGTTCTTGCAGCCGCGATCCTTCAGGAACTGGATGGCCGCGATCGAGGAGCCGCCGGTGGCCAGCATGGGATCGACCACGATCAGCATTCTCTCCTGCGCGTCGGCGGGCAGCTTGCAGTAGTACTCGACCGGCTTCTTGGTGTCCGGGTCGCGGTACAGACCCACGTGACCCACCTTCGCCGCCGGAACCAGGCTCAAAATGCCGTCCACCATGCCCAATCCGGCGCGCAGGATCGGCACCACGCCCAGCTTGCGGCCAGCCAGCATCTTGGTTATGCACTTGCAGATGGGGGTTTCGACCTCCACGTTGATCAGCGGCAGATCCCGGGTGACCTCGTAGGCCATCAGCATGCCGATCTCATTGAGCAGCTCGCGGAATTCCTTGGAACCGGTGTTCTTGTCGCGCATGATGGAGAGTTTGTGCTGTACCAGCGGATGATCGATCACATGCACCATAATGATGATTCCTCCTATTTGGCCCCGATCGGCCGATTTTCCCCATTATACTACACGTCTCACGAATTTTTCCACCTTTCAGAATGAACAATGCGTAAATGTACATCAAAACCCCTTTTGCCCGCCCCGCGATCTGTTTTGCGGTTGACAAACGCTTCTGTATAGAATATACTGAGGATATATACGGTATAAAGGAAGGAAACGCCTTCCGCCCGTAAATAACATCCAAAGAAAGCCGAGGACCATGCGATGAAAAAGACCATTATGCGCAAATATGCCCGCCTGATCGCCCGCGTGGGCGCGAATGTACAAAAAGGGCAGGTGGTGCAGCTGACCGCCTCCGTCGACCAGAGCGAGTTCGTCGCCATCCTGGTGGACGAGTGCTACAAGGCCGGCGCGAGCCGCGTGGATATGGAGTGGAACTGCCAGGCAATCGACAAGCTCAGCTACCGCCACCGCACGCTCAAGTCGCTCTCTGCCGTGCCCGCCTGGAAGGAAGAAAAGCTCAAGCTCATGACCGAGGAGCTGCCTGCCCGCATCGTGCTGCTCAGCGACGACCCGGACGGACTGAAGGGCGTCAATCAGGAAAAGGTGCAGAAGGCGCGCATCGCCACCTACCCCATCCTCAAGCCCTATCGCGACGCGATCGAGAGCAAACATCAGTGGTGCGTCGCCGCCGTCCCCTCCTATGAGTGGGCGCGCAAGGTCTTCCCCGGCGAAAAGAAGCACAAGGCGTATGAGATGCTGTGGGAATCCATCCTGATGACCGTGCACGTCGGTGAGGACAACGACCCGATCGAGGCCTGGGAAAAGCACAACGAGACCTTCCGCGAGAAGTGCCGGTGGCTCAACGACTGCCACTTCGACGCCATCGAGTACCACAGCGCCAACGGCACCAGCTTCCGCGCCGAGCTGATCGAAAAGGGCCGCTGGTGCGGCGGCGGCGAGTACACCAAGGGCGGCGTGTTCTTCAACCCCAACATGCCCACCGAGGAAATCTTCACCAGTCCCATGAGCGGCAAGGCCGAGGGCAAGCTGGTCTCCACCATGCCCCTGTCCTATCAGGGCCAGATCATCGACAGGTTCTGGATTGAGTTCAAGGACGGCCACGCGGTCGCCTGGGACGCGGAGGAGGGCAAGGAGCTGCTCACCCGCATGCTGACCATGGACGAGGGCGCGTCCCGCCTGGGCGAGCTGGCGCTGGTGCCGATCGACAGCCCGATCTCCCGCAGCGGCCTTCTGTACTATGAGACGCTGTTTGATGAAAACGCCAGCTGCCACGTCGCGCTGGGCGCAGGCTATAATGATACGATCGACGGCTACATGGACATGACCAACGAGGAATGCCAGGCGCTGGGCATCAACGACAGCATGATTCACGTCGACTTCATGATCGGCGCGCCCGACCTGTGCATCACCGGCTACAAAAACGGCGTACCTGCTCCCATCTTCGTGAACGGCAACTGGGCCAAATAAACCGCCCGCGGCGGCTCCCCTTGCAAGGAAACCTATCGACACGCCCATGCCCCCTGTAAGGGGAGGCGCCCGCGAAACAGGCGATGGAGTTTCGCGCCGACCTTGGCCGCTTCAATCTATGGCGGCCGACAGACCCCGCGGCAGCAAGTGCGTGCAGGCTCACCCTGCCGACCCGCAAGGCGGGCAGCGCTCGCCCTTCAATCCGCAAGGAATCTTGCGGATTCGCAGACTTCGGGAACTTCAATTTATGGTTCCCGAAGTCGTCGATAGACCCCGCGGC
>CAKUFB010000179.1 GCA_934647145.1 uncultured Clostridia bacterium | reverse complement strand
GATGGGGCGCAGGGAAGCGATTCCCTGAGGGGAATCGCATTATGCGGGCGGCTGCAGCCGCCCGGCAGACGGCGCCATGCCGCAGCTCCGAACGACATCCCCGCCAGGCGCCCACAGCGTGGTCGGTGGGGTTCGCAGAGGCGGACGAGTTGCGCCCCTTATCAGTCATCCTGCGCGCGCGGACAGGCGCCATGCTGTCCGAATACAACCGCACGGACGAGCCGACTGCGCTCGCCTGCGCGGCCTGAATAACGGAGGAACATGCTATGAAGGCTCTGATCCTGGCTGCGGGCTACGCCACCCGGCTGTATCCGCTCACCATCGACCGGCCCAAGGCGCTCCTGCCCATCGCGGGCAAGGCCATGCTGGATTACCTGGTAGAGGAAATCTGCACGCTGCCCGACCTGGACGAAATCCACCTGGTTTCCAACCACCGCTTCATTCGTCCGTTCGAGGAGTGGGCCGAGGGCGCGCGCGCGCGATACCCCGGCTTCCGCTTCGTGCTCTGGGACGACATGACCACCTCGGACGCGGACAAGAGGGGCGCGATCGGCGACATACAGTTCGTGCTGGAAAGGGCGAAGCTCGCCGACGACCTGCTCGTCGCCGCGTCCGACAACTTCTTCACCTTCCCGCTGATGCGCTTTTACGAGGCCTTTCAGAAAAACAACTGCGACACGCTGCTGGCCGCGCGCTTTACCGACCGCGACCTGCTCAGGCGCTTCGCCGTGGCCACGGTGGACGAGCAGCTGCGCGTGACGCACCTGGAGGAGAAGCCCGCCGAGCCGAAGAGCGACCTGGGCGTGTACGCGCTGTACTTCTATAGGCGGGACACGCTGCCCCTGTTCGCGCAGTACCTGGCCGAGGGCAACCCGCCCGACGCGCCCGGCCATTTCCCGGTCTGGCTCTACCCCCGCCGCGAGGTGCGCGTGTACCCCTTCGAGGGCGAGTGCATCGACATCGGCACCCCGCAGAGCTATCATGAGGTGTGCGAGCGGTTCGCTCAGAAGTAATTCATCCCGTCCCTGCCGTCCTTCGGCAGGGATTTTTGACGCAACCGCCTTGCATTTCCATATGTATTGTGGTATGATAATGTCATAAATTAGTGAGGTGGGTGCGTTGCATGAGAAGGCGGCATAAAAAGAAGCTGTGGATAATGGGCGGTATCGGCGTATTGACAGCATTCCTCTATTTGATTCAATATCTGCTTATTCGAAATTTAAATATAAAGACCTTGTTCGTTTTTGCATGGCTCTATCTTTTCTCAGCCATCGCCCTCGCGCTGGCCCCAATCTATCTTCGAATCGGAAAGGATCATTCGGTCAATATCCCTGCGTCCATTGCGCGGCGGCATCGATACATGTTGATTGCAATGCCTGTATTGGCCTTAATTCCTATCGTCACAACTATAACTCAAAAATATATATTATATCACAGTGCTCTTTCTCGAGGGGTTTCCGCCATACTTTGTTGTGCACCGTTTGTTTATGATTTAAAGGAATGGCGTTATCCGGCTCTAATCATCGCAGGCACAAACCTACTCATCTCGTTTTTATGGGGATTTAGTACGTTTTTGCTTTATTTCTTGCTTTCTCTCTTGCTTCCCTGCATATCGCTGCTGTTTTTGCTGCTGCGGAACAAATACAGGTTTCTTCACTGGATTGGGCTCGCGATAAGCGGCATGGCTATTCTGTTGTATGTCATTGCCTTTTCCGCCGGCACCTCTTCGTTTGCCGACTTTGTGATAGTCCTATGTTCTCCCCTTCTCTACGCTCTCGGTTTCTGGCTGGAAGGCGACCGGGCCGAGCTGCGCCCCGCACACACTGCCCCAAGCGCCTATCCCGCGCTTGAATCCTACAAAAAGCGAATCAGCAACACAAAACAGAAAGGATGAAAAACCATGTTCGACAACATCGGTGCAAAAATCAAGACGCTGGCTAAGGTCGTTTGCTGGACAGGTATCGTCGCTTCCGTTATCTGGGGCATTTCCCTGATAACCGCAGGCGCTGCCACACGGAATGGCGGCGCGGCTGTACTGAGCGGCCTGCTGGTTATAGTGCTGGGCGCGTTAGCCTCGTGGGTCGGCTCGTTTCTCACCTACGGCTTCGGCGAGATGGTAGAAAACTCTGACATTCGCACGGAGCTTGCCGTCAAGGAGGCCATGAAAAAGGAAGAACCGTAAAGCAAACGCCCTGCGCTGACGCGGGGCGTTTTCACTCCCCCTGCGCGCCGCCTGCCGACTGCGCGAAGCGGGCGCGGAAGCGCTTGGGCGTGACGGCGTTGGCCTCGCGGAAGCGCTGGATGAAGTAGCTGGCGGACGAAAAGCCGGTGGCCATGGCGATCTCGGTCACGTTCATGTCGGTCGTGGCCAGCAGGAACTCGGCCTTCTGGATGCGCACCGAATTCACGTAGTCGGCGAAGCTGCGGCAGGTATACTTGTAGAAGAAGCGGGAGAAGGAGCTGTAGCCCATGTGCAGCCGGTCGGCCACGTCGCTCATGGCGAAGGGCTGGGCGTAGTTTTCCTCGACGTAGCTCATCACGCGCTGAAGCCGCGCCGCGGTCTCCGAGTCCAGATCCGCGCCCCAGGCCGCCTCGGGCTGCATGACGTGCCAGCGCCTGAGAATCCACAGGAATACGCGGCAGGCGTTGGCGCGGATGGCCATCTCAAAGCCGTAGTCCTTCTTCTCGTACTCGGCCAGCGTGTCGTAGAGCAGCTCCGGAATGCCGCTGCCCTCCAGCGCCCGGGCGGAAATGACCTTTTCATAGGGGTTCCGCCTGAGCACAAAGGGCAGCATGTACCGCAGCTCGAACACGCTCTGCTCGGCGGAAAAGAGCAGCTCCGGCTCGAACTTGAGCACCAGGTAATGCGTGCGCACCGGGTCGATGGCCTCCACGCTGTGCACCTCGTGGGAGTTGATCAGCGCCAGGTCGCCCGGCGTGAAGCGGCAGACGCTCTCGCCGATCAGCAGCTCGGCGCCGCCCTGGGTGCAGTAGAGCAGCTCGATGTAGTCGTGCAGGTGCGCGCCCGCCAGCCTGCCCGGCCCGTCGCGCCCGGTTTCGTGGCAGTGAAAGGGGTAGACGACGCCGTTTACAGCCAGCTTCGGCTCGACGGATACCTCCATGGAATCCCCTCGCCTTCAAAAAAATGATATTTTTGCGCACGGACATTATATCATCTTTTCGCGGTTTGTGCTATGATATAGGTAGTAACCCCATGTAAAGAAAAGGAGAGTGTTTTTTATGGCAGACATACTTCGTATCGGCATCGTGGGTACCGGCGGCATCGCGCACGCTCACATGAACCAGTATATCCAGATGGACGACGTGGAAATCGTCGGCGCGTCGGACATTGTGCCCGGCAAGGCGCGCGCCTTCCTGGACGAATTCGGCCTGACGAACGTTCCGGCCTTTGAGAACAACGACGAGCTGTTCGCGCTCAAGCCCGACGGCGTGTCTGTGTGTACCTACAACACCCAGCACCACACCTGCGCCTGCGCCGCGATGGAGGCGGGCATCCACGTGCTGTGCGAAAAGCCCATGTCCGTGACGCTGGATCAGGCCGTTGAGATGGCCCGCACCCAGAAAAAGACCGGCAAAATTCTGACAATCGGCTTCCAGCCCCGCTACGGCGCGAACATGCAGATGATCAAGAGCCTGGTGCGCTCGGGCGAGCTGGGTCACATCTACTATGTGCAGACCGGCGGCGGCCGTCGCCGCGGCATCCCGGGCCGCACGTTCGTGCAGAAGGATCTGGCGGGCGTGGGCTGCCTGGCCGACATCGGCTGCTACGGCCTGGACATGGCGCTCAACGCCGTGGGCTACAGAAAGCCCGTGACCGTGTCCGCCTACGCCAGCGACTACTTCGGAAAGAACCCCAAGTACTACGACCCCATCAAGGGCGGCGGCGAGTTCTCCGTGGACGACTTCACCTGCGCGCTCATCCGCTTTGAGGACGGCCTGGTGCTGGACTTCCGCATGAGCTGGGCCATGCATATGGACACCATGGGCGACACCCTGTTCCTGGGCACCGAGGGCGGCCTCAAGGTCAAGTCCCCCCATCCCGAGGTCAACTGGGGCGGCGCGTGGGACGGCGGCGTCGGCGAGGTCTATATGTACCGCGACATCGACAACAACCAGGTCGAGATCCACGTGCCCAAGAAGCAGGAGGACGACAAGAAGAGTTTCTTCTTCCAGAAGGTTCGCGCCTTCTGCGACGCGATCAAGACCAACGGCCCCTCTCCCATTCCGTGGCAGGAGATCATCTACAACCAGGCGATCATCGACGGCATCATTCGCTCCAGCGCGCTGCACGAAGAGGTCAAGGTCGAGATCCCCGAGATTTAAAGGGAGGTATAACCCATGCTTCGAGTTGCAATGATCAGCAAGTGGCACGTGCACGCGGCGGGCTACGCCAAATTCATTCAGGGCTGCGAGGACGCCTGCGTTTCCTGCGTGTGGGATGAGGACGCGGCGCGCGGCCAGGCCTGGGCAAAGGAGCTGAACGTGCCCTTCGTGGCCGATTACGACGAGCTGCTCGCCCGCGAGGACGTGGACGCGGTGGCCATCGACACCCCCACCAACATGCATAAGGAGATCATGCTCAAGGCCGCCCGCGCGCACAAACACATCTTTACCGAGAAGTGCATGTGCCTGAACGTGGCCGACTGCGACGAGGTCATCAAGGCCGTCGAGGAAGCGGGCGTGGTGTTCACCATCTCCTTCCCCCAGCGCTGCAGCGGACGCAACCTGTTCATCAAGCGCATGATCGAGGAGGGCAGGCTGGGCGACGTGACCCTGCTGCGCGTGCGCAACTGCCACAACGGCGCGCTGGCCGGCTGGCTGCCCGACTACTGGTACGATCCGGAAACCACCGGCGGCGGCGCGATGATGGATCTGGGCGCGCACCCGGTGTACCTGTCCCGCTGGATGCTGGGCAAGCCGACCCGCATTCAGTCCATGTTCAACAACCTCACGCCCCATCCGGTCGAGGATAACTCGGTCTGCACGATCGAGTTCGAGAACAAGGCCATCGCCATCGCCGAGACCAGCCTGGTTTCGCCCATGACCCCCGCCATTCTCGAGGTCTACGGCACCAGGGGCGTCATCATGGCCGTCGATCAGGACGTCAGGATGATTACCGAGGACAGCCAGAAGCTCATCAAGGGCGGCTGGTTCACGCCTCAGATCGATCCCGATCTGCCCATGCCGCTGCGCCAGTGGATCGACTCCATCTTGTATGGCAAGGAAGTCCGCTTCGGCCTGCAGGAGGGCCGCCAGCTGACCGAGCTGATGGAGCAGGCCTATATCTCCGACCGCAATCGCGCGGAGGCCAGGTTCCCCGGCTAAGCGCCTTCTGGTTGCATCTTTTCCCCCGGCAGTCCCTCTGCGGACTGCCAGGATTGCTTTTTCCGGTGGCTTCGGGGGGAAACGCCGCGCCGCGGCGGCAGCGCCGCCGCGGCGCGGGTTCACCGGGGAGGGCGGCCTAAACGGCGCGCGCCTCCCCGCACCCCACCCACGGCCCCAACGGGGCCGCAGGGAAACGATTCCCTGAAGGGAATCGCATTTGACGGGCGGCTGCGGCCGCCCGTATTGACGCGCCGCTGGGCGGCGCGATTATTCGGCGCGCAGCGCGCGCCGGACGGGGAGGGGGCGCGGGTTCACCGGGGAGGGCGGCCTGAACGGCGCGCGCCTCCCCGCACCCCACCCACGGCCCCAGCGGGGCCGCAGGGAAGCGATTCCCTGAAGGGAATCGCACAGCCTGTCAAAAAAAGGTCGCAAAAAGCGGCCTTTTCTGATATAATAGAGCTGGTGATGAAAATGCTGAAAAAAGAAACAGAGCAG
>CAKUFB010000178.1 GCA_934647145.1 uncultured Clostridia bacterium | reverse complement strand
CGCTGCGCCTGGCTGTGATGGTTTCCGAAATCGGTGTTGACCGGGGATCCTTACGCATGATCCACCCGCCTTCCGGGACGCGCCTCCTCCTCGTACCTGCCGTATCGCGCAGTCCGCTCATAGCCGGGCACTGCCGCCTCGGCTCGCGCCTGCTCGATCAGCGCGTCGCACCGCGCGCGTTCCGCCGCCAGCGCGACCTCGTACAGGGAGTTGAGCTCGTTCATCCGCTTCCACACGTCCTGCTCGCTCACGCCGCCGAAAATCACCCTTCGGAACTTCAGCTTTTTCAGCCACCGCGAGATCTTCAGCTGCTCGCGGCTCAGCGCCACGCGATCGGGGTCAGGCTCGGCCGCCTGCATGCGTCCGCCTCTGGGGGGCGCGGTGCGAACGGCCCGGCTTGCGCGCGCGGAAGCTTCCTCTCGTTCTCTCGCCATGCCGTTCCTCCTTCGTCTCCGCCGGGCACGGCCTGCCGGCCTGCGGATTTCCGAAAAAATCGGGGTTTACGCGCTCGTTTCCTGGCCGTCACCTCCTTTATCCGCGCAGGGAAGCCCTGCCGCGGCTTGTCGCGCGCATCCCGGTCGAATCGCCGGTACGCGTGTGGGTTTGTCCCACAAAACCCTCCCCCGGGCGGCGCGAACCGCCCGGCTTCAGGGATGCGTCAGTCAGTCGTCCTCGCGGCTCCTGCGGCGGCGAATCACCACGCCCGCCGCGCCCAGCGCCACCACCGCCAGAATCAGCACGTACGGCAGCGAATCGAGGATTACGCCGGTGTCGGGAACCACATTATAGTCGTTGGTCACCACGACCGTGTCGCCGGTCGCCGATACGGCGAAGGAATGCGTCCTGCCGTTCTCCACGACTTTTACATCGTTCACCGTAAAGGATGTCGTGTAGTTCGTCAGGTCGGCGTCCGTCTCGGTAATGGTCAGGGTCGCGCCGATGGGCACGTTCTGGATTTCGAACGGCTTTGCGCCATGAGTCAGGGTGAAGGTAACAGGCTCAGTAGCCGTACCATTCTCTCCTACCTTCCAGCTGTAGGTGAAGTTGAAAGAACGCGTCTTGTCGGCGAAGTTGCCGGTGACCTGCTTCGTGACCGTCACGGTGGTGGTGGACTGCTCCCAGACGGCGTACAGGATGTTGAGGCCCGCGGTGGTGTCGGTATCGACGATCACTTCGTCGCCGGGTTCATAATCCGGTTCAGTCGCGTTCGCAGTCTTCGCCCAGCCGATCAGCTGATAGCCCTCGCGGGTGAAGGTTTTGTCAGCGCCGTAGAGCGTCACATTGGTGTTGTTGAGCAGGTTCGTGATCGTGGTGCCATCCTCCAGCTCCAGCGCGTGCAGCTTCGTCTCGGGGTTTGCGCCGTAGTTGGCGTTGTAGGTGAGGGTGGTGGTGGCGGGCTTATCGCCCCAGACGGCGTAGAGCGTGATCACGCCATTCACGGCGTTGTCCGCGACGATGGGCATCGTGCCGCCGGGCTGGTACTCCGCGGTGGTCGCAGCCTTGTCGGTCGCCCAGCCGAGGAAGAACTTGCCGTCCGGGTGAGTCATATCCGCGGTCTTGTCCTTCACGACCGCGCCCGCGCCGTCGGCGTATGGCGTATCATCGGTCGGGGCGGTTCCGCCGCCGCCGTTGGTTTTGTACTGCACGGTGATGACACTGCTCTCCAGAAGCCACTTCGCGGTCAGGGCAGTATCCTTCACGATTTCCGTCTCGAAGCTGAAGGGCTTGTCGCCGTCATACCAGCCCACGAACCTGTAGCCGTCGCGGGTGGGGTCAGCCGGCTGCGTCGCCTTCTTTTTCGCCTCCACCGTCTGGTCTGCCGGAGCGGCAGGCGCGTTATCATAACCCAGATTGAAGCTGACGGTGAACGTTTTGGGCACCCACCTGGCGTAGAGGGTCAGCTCGCTCGCGGGCATCTTTACGTCGTTTTCAACTTCGTCAACTCTTTGCTCGAACAGTCTGTTGGTATACCAGCCATCGAAGGTATACAGACCCGGTTCAGCGAAAGGATACGGCGCGGTCACGGCATCTGCGTAGCTCTTCAGCGGCGCTTCATACGGAACATCATCCCTTGCCTCGCTTGTCAGTTCGCCGTTATGGTTATAAAACCGCAGCTTGTAGTTGTTGCGCATGTAGTAGAGGTCGAGCTTATTGTTGCTGAAATCCTTCCGGTTATTTTTGAAGCCCGCCACACTTGCGCTGTACCTGGTAAACCCGAGAATCTCATGATACTCCTCATCGTAGGTAGCAAATTTGAAGTACGTATCCACCTTCTTTAGAAGGTCGAAGTTGTCAGGGTTATTCGGCCAGGCATTCGGGCTTACCGTGGTTCCGATCTTCTGCACGTAGTATGTAATAGTCTTCTTTGTGTTTGTGCTCTGACCATAAAGGTCGAACGTCGTATTGAATCCGGGCATGCGGTCGAGCGTCTGCAGTGCATAACCATACTCCTCGCTTTCCCACGCCTGCCCGTTATAAGTCGTCGTGAAGGGCGCTTTGTTGAATTCGTCCGAAATCTTCGCGTTGTACTTCGCGGTAATAGTCTTTACGGTTTTCCAAGAACCGATAAAGAGTCCACCCTCCCAGACCCGGAATGTCAGGGTATATGTGTTGCGGGTATAGTAGACGTTCAGCACGGTAGAGCCGTCGCCCTTGACGGTTACGGTTTCGGCCTTGGCGGCGTTGTAGGTGAAGTGCGTATTATCGCGCCCGTCAAAGGGCGTATCCTTATACTGGGCACTCGTCACGGTTGCGCCTGTATTTGCCGGCGTCTGAACGCTTCCAGCCTGGCCGTAATACTGGTCGTCCGCGTTTTCATACCAGAAGATGACGGTCAGATTCGCGGTCTTCGGTTCCCACGTGGCGTACAGCGTCGTCGCACTGTCGACTGTACTCACCGCGTTACCAGCGCTATCACGCCATCCTTTGAACTCATAGCCCGTGCGGGTGGGGGCGGTCACAGTGCTCAGATCGAGCGCCTTGCCCTCTGCCTTGAACACGGGAGCCACGGAGGTGCCGCCCTGCGTATCAAACACGACCCAGTAGCCCTTCGTCTCGATCGCGTAGACGGAAACGCTGGTCTCTCCCTCCGGGATGACGATTCTATCGCTGACGTCTTCGTTTCCACCAAGCGTCGCCGCCCAGCCGGTCACCTTGATGTTCGCGCCCACTTCGTAGGAGAGGTCGGAGAAATCGTGCGGTTCACGGCTGTCCACCTCTTCGGTGAACATGCGCTTTTCGCCTTTCGGCGTGTAGAAGTAGATGTGATACGCCTCTTTGAACCGGGCGTACAGCTTGATGGTTGTCGTCTCCGTCACGGTCAGCGCCGTGCCGAAGCTGGTAAACTTCTCGCCGCCTTCCGCAGCCGTGTACCAGCCGTCAAAGGTCTGACCCTCGACAGTGGCCGGGGCTGCCGGCTCCTTCAGCGACTCGCCGTTCTTGACAATCTCGCTCTGCACGAGCGCTGTTCCGTTGTAGAAGTTATAGGTGGCTACTTTCGTGTCACCGGGGTTAATGATTCTGGCCGGGTCAACGTTGTCGCCGCCGCCGAAAAGGGACTTCATGTCGGTCTGGGCGGGGGCCTGCGCGGGAAGCTCGGGGGCAGACTCGAGCGCCTCGCTCAGCACGAAGTAGAAGTCGCTGCCGTCCAGCACGACCGACCACTTCCGCTCGATTCCGTCGCGGTCGTCGTACCTGATCTCGTCGCACACGCGCACGCGCTCGCCCGCAGCGTAGGTTTTCGCGCTGCTGTCGGTGGGGCCTTTGTAGGCCAGCGCCGTCCAGTTCGCCCTGACCACATAGTCCTTCAGGGCGAGCTTCTCGGAGCCGTCCTTACAGACCACGTCGTTCTCGCTGTCCCAGACATACTTGGGCAGCGCGGGCTTTTCGGCGGGCTTTTCGGTCTGCGCAGACTGCTCGGCCTTCGTTTCCTCGGGCTGCTTTGCCTCGCCCTCGGACACCTTCTCGGTCTGCGCAGGCTGCTCGGCCTTCGTCTCCTCAGGCTGCTTTGCCTCTCCCTCGGTCTGGGGCGCGCCTTCGGCCTGAGGCTCAGACTGCTCCTGCTGGGGCGCAGGCTGCTCCTCCTGAGGCGCGGACTGAACGGTGGTGGGAGCGGGATCCGTCGCCTTGCCGCTCTCGCCGCCCTCGGTCAGGACGGCGTCGTCCCCGCCCTCGGTCAGGGAACCGTCCGCCCCCGCGACGCCCAGGAGCAGAGCGCCGTCAGCCGTCAGCACGCCTGCGTACGGCGTAAGCAGTACCGCCGCCATGCACACGCACAGCAGCACCGCCATCAGTCTTTTTTTCATCTCGTCTCCACTCCTTTTCAATATGCCAGGCGGACGCAAGCCGCCCTTGCTTACATACGCATGGACTCGGCGCAGGAGGCCTGTCCACTCGTTATCATAATTATACTAGCCTTCTCTTGGTTTGTCAACCATTTCGTGGCTTACAAGCCAATGCCTTCCGTGGCAAAAGTTTGTAAATTTCTTTACGATTGATGCGGATATGTGACGTTTCTTCGGATGGACACAGTAAACTGTGTGTCTTTCCTGAAAACTCGACGGGCGCGCGCGACCGGCCGTGCCGAATTCAATCCTCGGCGCGCACTCGTCCTCCAGCACACCGCCGTCCGCGGGCACGTACCAGGGAAAGGCCGGATCCTCGGTCAGGCGGTACACGCTGCCGCAGCAGCCGGCCTGCGCGTCGTACGCCCCGAACACCACCCGGTCAAGGCGCGCCTGGCCAATCGCGCAGGCGCACATGCCGCAGGGCTCGAGCGTGACGTACAGCGTGCAGCCGGTCAGCCGCCAGCCGCCCAGCGCCTTCGCCGCCTGCCTCAGCGCGTTCAGCTCGGCGTGGCCGGTGGGGTCGCAGGCCTGCTCGCGCGTGTTGTGCGCCCGCGCAATCACCTTTTCGCCCCGCACGATCACCGCGCCGACCGGGATTTCGCCCTCCGCGCGCGCCTTTTCCGCTTCCTCGAGCGCCAGGCGCATCATCTGCTCGTCAAAGGACTTCATCTTACAGATCCAGCTTCTGATCCTCGGGCTTGATCCAGCCCTTCCTGCGCATGAACTCCGAAATCAGCCAGGTCAGCAGCGCCGGCAGAATGATCTGAATCAGCAGCATGCGGATGATCACGCTCGCCGCGCCCTGATCGGCCATGACCGCCCAGGTGCCGAACTGACCCACCAGGCCGGATGTGCCCATGCCCGCGCTCGAGGAGGCGTTGAGCATCTTGAACACCGTCGTGGACAGCGGCCCCAGGATGGCCGAGGTGATGATCGTCGGCAGCCAGATCACCGGCTTGCGCAGGATGTTGCCGAACTGCAGCATCGAGGTGCCGATGCCCTGCGCGATCAGGCCGGAAAAGCCGTTCTCGCGGTAGCTCTGCACGGCGAAGCCCACCATCTGCGCGCAGCAGCCCACCGTCGCCGCGCCCGCGGCCAGCATCAGGCCCTGACCCATGACCTCGCCCTCGGGCACTGTGAAGATCATCGCGGCCAGCGCGGCGCTCGAAATGGGCGCGGTCAGCACCATGCCGAAGATGACCGAAATGATGATGCCCATCGGGATGGGCTGAAGCATCGTGGCCTTCTCAAGGAAGCTCTGCAGCGCCGCCACCAGCCAGTTGATGCCCGGCGCCGTCCAGGTGATGACCAGGCAGCCGGTCACGATCGTCACCACCGGCACCACGATGATGTCTACCTTGGTCTTGCCCGCCACCAGGCCGCCCAGCTCCGCGCCGACCACCGCCGCCAGGTACGCGCCGATCGGGCCGCCCAGGTTATAGCCCAGCGCGCCGGTCGCCGCAGAGGAGAACATGACCAGCGGCGCGGTCTTCAGGCCGTAGGCAATCGCCACGCCGATCGCCGCGCCCACCACCGGCGAGGAGGC
>CAKUFB010000177.1 GCA_934647145.1 uncultured Clostridia bacterium | reverse complement strand
TTCGCACCGGCCGCTCGACAATAGCCAGGCGCCCAAAAAGCCGTGGTCCGCGCCGATATCCGCCGCCATGGGACAGGCGGGCACGAGCGCGGACAGCATGCGCAGTCTCTCGTCCAATTCAAACGGAAGCGCCATCAGTCCAGAAAGTCCTTGAGCTTCTTGGAGCGGCTGGGGTGGCGCAGCTTGCGCAGGGCCTTGGCCTCGATCTGGCGAATGCGCTCGCGGGTGACGCCAAAGTCCTTGCCCACCTCCTCCAGCGTGCGGCTGCGGCCGTCGATCAGGCCGAAGCGCAGGCGAAGCACCATTTCCTCGCGGGGAGTCAGCGTGTCGAGCACGTTCATCAGGTTCTCGCGCAAGAGGGTATACGCCGCCGCGTCGGCCGGGGCGGGCGCCTCGTCGTCGGGGATAAAGTCGCCCAGGTGGCTGTCCTCCTCCTCGCCGATGGGGGTTTCAAGGGAGACCGGCTCCTGCGCGATCTTGATGATCTCGCGCACCTTGTCCTCCGAGATGCCCATGACCTCGGCGATTTCCTCAGGCTGCGGCTCGCGGCCGTACTCCTGCAAAAGCTGCCTGGACACGCGAATCAGCTTGTTGATGGTCTCGACCATGTGCACCGGGATGCGGATGGTGCGCGCCTGGTCGGCGATGGCGCGGGTGATGGCCTGGCGAATCCACCAGGTGGCGTAGGTCGAGAACTTGTAGCCCTTGCGGTAGTCGAACTTCTCGACCGCCTTGATCAGGCCCAGATTTCCCTCCTGAATCAGGTCGAGGAACAGCATGCCGCGGCCCACGTACCGCTTGGCGATGGAGACCACCAGGCGCAGGTTGCACTCGACCAGCTTCTTTCTGGCCTCCTCGTCGCCCTCCTCCATGCGCTTGGCGATTTCGATTTCCTCGTCCGCGCCCAGCAGCGGCACCTTGCCGATTTCCTTGAGGTACATGCGCACCGGGTCGTCGATGCTGATGCCCTCCGGAACCGACAGGTCGAGATCGTCCTCGACCGGCGCGTCGATCACCGGATCTGCGTCGGCCACCGGCAGCTCGTTGACCACCTCGACCCCGATGCTCTCGAGGGTTTCGAGGATCTTGTCAAACTGATCCGGCTCGATCGGCACATCGGAGAGCATATCCACGATTTCCTTGTACGTCAGCGTGCCCTTGCTCTTGCCCAGCTCCAGCAGACTGCGCACTCGATCCATCTTTTCTTCAGCATTATCTATCGTCGCATGACTGTTTTTTTCCAAGAGGCTCACTCCTTCCGGCCCGTCTTCGCCTGGTTCAGCTCGTTCGTCAGTTTTTGCAGCAGCACAAGCAGCTCCATTTTACGTGCCGCGTCGTTTTCGTGCTCATACGCGCTTCGCGTCTGTTGAATTCTTTCGTTCAATTTGTGCCGCCGGATGCGGTTCAGGCAGTCCTCTACCGCGTCGGGGGCGTGTTCGCGATCCAGCCGCCGGTCTGTCTGCAGCGCCTCGGCCGCGTCGGCCTGTTCGTCCTCGGTGAGGCGGCTTAAAAGCGCGTCCGGCCGCTCCCCCGCCTGAAGAAGGGAAAACATCCGGGCGTAAAGCGGCGTCTCAAAGGTATCCTGCGGAATCAGGCTCGCGTCCAGCAGGCCGTTTGCCGCCAGATACACCAGCGTCATCTCGGCCTTGACGTGCTCGGGCAGCTCCTCGCGGCGCCTTCTGCCCAGGCGAGGTCTGGTTTCGCCGGACGAATCGCCTGCGCCTGAGGCGGTCAGTGCGCCGATCTGCTCGGAGAGCACCTGCTGCGAAAAGCCGGTCTGCACCGACAATTTGGGCAGGTAGCTCGCCACCTCGACCGGGTTTTTGAGCCGCCTGAGGATGCCGCAGCAGGCGATGGCGTACTTCATCCGGTCTTCCTGATTTTCCAGGTTCAGTCCGTCCGCCGCGCGGCGCATCCGGTACTCGGCCGGGGACACTGTGCCCAGCGCGTCAAAGCCCTCCGCGCCGAACTTCTTCACGTAGTCGTCCGGATCCATGTCGTCCGGGATGTCGATCACCCGGGCGGGCATGTCGGCCGCCTCGAAGATGTCCAGCGCGCGCAGTATGGCCTTCTGACCCGCGCCGTCGCCGTCGTAGCAGACGTGTACCTCGGGCGCGTAGCGCTTGATCAGGCGCGCCTGTTCCTCGGTCAGGGCGGTGCCCAGCGTGGCGACCACGCCGGAAAGCCCGTGGTTTCGCAGGGACACCACGTCCATGTAGCCCTCCACCAGGATCATCCGCCTGAGCGAACGCTCCTTTTTGACCATGTTGATGGCGTACAGCCCCAGCCGCTTGTTGAAGATGGGCGTGTCGGAGGTGTTTAAGTACTTGGGGTTGCCGTCGCCCAGTATGCGCCCGCCGAAGCCCAGCACCTTGCCCTGCGCGTTGACGATCGGGAAAATGGCGCGGTTTCTGAACAGGTCGTAATACCGCCCGTCCTTTTCGCCCGCGAGACCGGCCTTTTTCATTTCCTCCTCGCGAAAGCCCAGGCTCTTTAGGTACCTGACCAGGTGATCCCAGCCGTCCGGCGCGGCGCCCAGGCCGAACCGGCGGATGCCCACGTCGTCCAGCCCCCGGCCGTGCAGGTAGGCCAGCGCCTGCGCGCCCTCGCTCTTCCAGAGCATGGCGTGGTAGTACCTGGCCGCCTCGACATTGGCCGCGTACAGCCGCTCGCGCATGGCCCGGGACTGATCGGCGTCCGGCTCCCGCGTGCGCTCGGGAAGCGGCAGGCGCGCCCGCTCGGCGAGCAGGTTCACCGCGTCCAGAAACTCCATTCGCTCGATCTCCATCACGAACGTGATGACGCTGCCGCCCTTGTGGCAGCCGAAGCAGTAGAAGGACTGGGTTTCGCCGTCCACGCTGAAGGAGGCGGTCTTTTCGCCGTGGAACGGACACAGGCCCCAAAACCTGCGTCCCTTCTGCTTCAAAACGACGTAGTCGGATACCACGTCCACGATATTGACGCGGCTTCTCAGCTCGTCAAACCATGCGTCAGGTATCCTGCCCATTTTTCCGCCTTCCTCTCACTGTTTCGACCCCATTCGACCGTCATCGATCCGATATGTACTTTTTCGCCGCCGAATACGTTTTTCCTGCCGCGGGAATCGTGAATTTTGAAGCCATCTTTCGCGCCGCCCGCATTCGATAGTATACTGCGTTTTGCGCTGAATTCCTTCCGGCAGGGCGCGCATGGAAAGCATTCCCTGTTCACCGCCCGTTCCTTTTCAGCAGAAGGCGCTTGAACCTCTGCGCCCAGGCGGGGCGCGTCTCGTCGCGCCGTCCCCAGCCGAACAGGTAGTCGGCCGCCGCCAGCCATTCGAAGCGGATTTTCCGCCGCTTTTCCCTGCCGCGGGGCGTCTTGACCGCGCTGCCGGACACGCGCTTCGCGCCCTCGCGCCACGCGACGAGGCGGGCTCTGGGCAGATGATAGTCCGAGGTGACGAGAAAAACCCGACGTCGGTCTTTTTCTAGCAGCTCGAAAGCGTTTTTCATGTTTTCACAGGTGATGCGCGAACGATCCTCGCAGGTGACCGCCGCCTCGGGCACGCCCGCCTCGAGCAGCAGCCGCTTCATCACCGACGCCTCGGTAACGCCCTCCCCCGTGTCTCCCCCGCAGGCGAGTATACGCGGCGCAATCCCCTCAAAATAGCATTCGGCCGCCCGCTTCGCGCGCAAAACCAGCTCTTCCTCCGGCTCGCCGCCCGCGCGCAGCTTCAGACCCAGCAGTACGATCGCGTCATAGCGCTTCATCGATTTTACGCTCCTTTTTTGCCTGACCGCCGTTTTCCACTTGCATGTTTCCTTAAAAAATGGTATGATTGCACCATGAAATGTCCCCCAAGGAGTTGATCTGTTTGATTCAAATGGAATCTGCCAGGGATCTGCTGCCCGCGCACGTCATGAACCGCGAGCTGAGCTGGCTGGAGTTCAACCACCGCGTGCTGGAGGAGGCGCAGTCCGCCCGCAATCCGCTGCTGGAGCGCGTGAAGTTCCTCTCGATTACCGCGTCCAACCTGGACGAGTTCTTCATGATTCGCGTACCCGCGCTGTGGGGGCAGACCGGCGCGCCCCTTCCCGACGAGGACGCCTCCGGACTGACCGCCGAGCAGCTGCTGATGATGATCGGCAACCGCACGCACCGCATGTGCGCCGAGATGTACGATCTGTTTCTGCGCGCGCTGCTGCCCGAGCTGGACGCGCAGGGCGTCTGCTTTGCCGAGGAAAGCCGCCTGACCGAGGCGCAGAAGGAATGGCTCGACCGCTACTTCGACGCGCAGGTCTACCCGGTGCTGACCCCCGTGACGGTGGACGTGACCCGCCCCTTTCCTCTGCTGCAGAACGCCCGAATCAACCTGGGCCTGCTGATTGAGGAGGAAAACGGCGAGGCGCTGTTCTCGAACGTGCTGGTGCCCGCGAGCCTTCCCCGCCTGGTGCGGGTGCCGGACGCGGAGCGCGCGCTGCTCATGCCCATCGAGCAGGTGATTTCGCGCAGTCTTCAGCGCCTGTTCTATGGCCGCAAAATCCTGTGCCAGGCCGCCTACCGCATCACCCGCAATTCCGACCTGAGCTTCGGCGACGACGAGGCCGAAAGCCTGCTCAGCGAGGTGGAAAAGTCGCTCAAGAAGCGGCGGCTGGGCAGCGCGGTGCGCCTGGAGATTGACCGGCGGGCCGACGCGCAGCTGCTGAGCCGGCTGGAAAAGGAGCTGAAGCTGCAGGAGGGCGAAACCTACCTGATTCACGGGCCGATCGACCTGGCGGGGATGCTGTGCGCGGTCTACGCGCTGGACGGCTTCGAGTCGCTCCGGTACGCGCCCTTCACCCCGCGCAGCCTGAGCCTCGGCGAGGGCGAAACGATGCTCGACCGCATCCGAAAGGGCGACCTGCTGCTCTACCACCCCTACGACGACTTTTCCGCGGTCGTGCGCTTCATTCAGGAGGCCGCGCACGACCCGCAGGTACTGGCCATCAAGCAGACGCTCTACCGCGTGGGCAGCCAGTCGCCGATCATGTCCGCGCTGGTCGAGGCAGCCGAGGCGGGCAAGCAGGTGACGGTGCTGCTTGAGGTCAAGGCGCGCTTCGACGAGGCCAATAACATGCACTGGGGCCGCCGGCTCGAGCGCGCGGGGGCGCAGGTGCTCTACGGCGTGGTGGGCCTGAAAACGCACGCCAAGATCGCCCTGGTGGTGCGCCGAGAGGGCGAAGCGCTGCGCAGGTACGTACACCTGGGCACCGGCAACTACAACGAGACGACCGGCGCGGCCTATACCGACCACAGTCTGTTCACCGCGCGCCCCGCCTTTGGGGACGACGCCTCGGCCTTCTTCAACCGCCTGTCGGGCTACACCGGCCTGCCGCCGCTTCAGAAGCTGGTCTGCGCGCCCCACGATCTGCGCCGCTTCTTCCTTGAAAGGATCGATCAGGAGGCCGCAAACGCCCGCGCGGGCAAAAAGGCCGACATCTTCGCCAAGATGAACTCGCTCGTGGACACCGAAATCATCGCATCTCTCTATCGCGCGTCGATGGCCGGCGTGCGGATTCGGCTGATGGTGCGGGGCATCTGCTGCCTGAGACCCGGTCTGCCCGGCCTGAGCGAAAACATCCAGGTGCATTCGCTGGTCGGCCGGTTCCTGGAGCACAGCCGCATCTACGGCTTCGAAAACGACGGGAAGCACCTGGTGTACCTGTCCAGCGCCGACTGGATGCCGCGCAACTTCGACCGGCGAATCGAGCTGCTGTTCCCGGTCGAGGAGCCCGAGCTGGCCGCGCAGGCCATGGCCGTGCTGAAGCTCCAGTGGCGCGACAACACACAGGGCCGCGAGCTGCTCAGCAACGGCCAGTACCGCGCGCTGTCCCCCGCGGAAAACGGCCAGGCGGTCGACGCGCAGCGCGAGCTGCTCGCCCGCTCCCCCGCCGAGCTATAGAAATCAACTGCCGCATCG
>CAKUFB010000176.1 GCA_934647145.1 uncultured Clostridia bacterium | reverse complement strand
CCAACGGCTACCGCAGCCTGCACCTGATCGTCGAAATCCCCATCTTCCTGCACGACCAGAAGCGCATGATGAAGGTCGAGGTGCAGTTCCGCACGCTCTCCATGGACTGGTGGGCCAGTCTGGAGCACAAAATCCGCTACAAGAAAAACGTGACCATTACGCCCGAAATCGAAAACGAGCTGTTCGAGTGCGCCCGCATCGCCGCCGAGCTCGACAGCCGCATGGAAAGCGTCCAAGGCCGGGCAGGGCCCGGTTCCGCCTGCTGTCGCCGAGGCCTCACGAATCCTTCGGCCATAAATTAGAGCCTCAGGATTCTTCGCGGTTTAAAGCTCGAATCAACTGCCCCACAAGGATTACGCGGTCGGGCAGGCTGAGCCTGCACCCACCTGCTGCCGGTCGGCGGGGCCGACAGCCACTTGCTGCCGCGCATCCTCTTGACGACTTCGGGAACCATAAATTGAAGTTCCCGAAGTCTGCGAATTCCAAACCCCACCGCCTGCGCTGCAGGCACCTCCCCTTTCAGGAGAGGCATGTTTGACGCGATCAAGGCGCCCCTGAAAGGGGAGCTGTCGCTGCAAGCGACTGAGGGGTTCTTGCGAACAAAAATCTTCCCCACGCCCCATTCGGCGTATCGCATTGCTTCTATATAGATGTATCCGCGGATCATAGTGCTTTTCGAGAGGGGTTTGGGAAGAGGCTTTTCTCAGAAAAGCCGTCTCCCCAACGTTCCTTCGTTCCCCCCGTGCTCATCCACCCGCGCCTCGATACAGCCCTTCCTCTCCCACATCGCATTCGGCGTACCGCATTGCTTCTATAATAAGTGTATCCGCGGATCAAAGTGCTTTCCGGGAGAGCTCGAGAGGGGCCTTTCTCAGAAAGGCCGCCTCTCGAACGTAACCCTCACCCCCGCACGGTGCGCAGGTATTGCATGGGGCTCATGCCCATTTCGCGCCTGAACTGGGCGGAGAAGTACTGCACGCTGGAGTAGCCGAGGGTTTCGGCGACCTGGGAGACGTTGAGCCGTCCCTCGCGCAGGAGCCGTCTGGCCTCCTCGATGCGGATGCGGCGATAGCAGGCCATGACGGACAGGTGCTGATACCGCCGGAAGCACTCCTTGAGCGCGGTCTGACCCCAGCCCGAGGCGCGGCAGATGTCCTCGAAGCGCAGATGGCCGTCCGGGTGGGCGCGCATGAGGGCGGTAAGCTGGGCGATGACCTCCGCGGCCTGCTCGCCCTCGGTCAGGCGCACCACCTCGCGGGGGGACGCGTCCTCGTGCTCGCGCAGCAGCAGGATCAGAAACTGGGTGAGCAGCAGCGCGATCATCTGGCGGCTGCCCGCGGGCGCGTCGGCGCGCGGAATGGGCGTGAGCTGGCCGGAGACGTCCAGTATCGGGCCGAAGAGCTTCTGCCCCTCGGTCACCAGCTGCATCAGCAGCTTGCGCTGGGCGGCGGAGAGCGTGAACGTGCGCTGCCTGAAGCCGTCCATCGCCGGGCTCTGGCACTCGAACGACACGACCAGTATGTTCGAGCCCTCCCGGGAGGCGGCCCAGATGCTGTGGAACTCGTTCGGCTCGTGAAAGATCACCTGACCCTGGCTCAGGCGTACCACGCGCTCTCCCGCGCCGATTTCCGCCTCGCCCCGGTCGATGTACACCATCTCCCAGAAGTCGTGCTTTTCGCCCGGGAACAGGTAGCCGGACGCAAACTGAAAATAGTGAAAGCTGTACAGCCGGCGAATGGCGATCAGGCTGCTCAGCGTCAGCGGACGATACTCCACGCTTCTCACCTCCTGCCTCCAGTATGCCCGGCGCGCCGCTTTTCCGCAAGCGTTTTTCTGCAAATTTTCGTCCGAAATCGAAAATAACTCGTCCAAAATCGCAAGCCATTTTCCGCCCGATCTGCTATAATGAAATCAGCCAAACACATGTAGGAGGTGCTTTTTATGAAGAGAGGTATCAACGCCTGGTCGTTCCCCGCCGGCATGAGCCAGAAGGACGCGATGCGCCTGGCCGCGAAGACCGGCTATGACAGCTTTGAGCTGAGCCTGGACGCGCAGGGCGAGCTGAGCCTGACCAGCAGCGACGAGGAGATCAAGTCCTTCCGCGCGCTGGCCGACGAGCTGGGCATCGAGATCAGCTCCCTGGCCTCCGGCCTGTACTGGGGCACGCCCCTGACCAGCGACGACCCCGAAATCCGCCGCGCGGCGAAGGACACCGTGCGCTTCCAGCTCAAGGCGGCAAAGCTGCTGGGCTGCGGCGCGATTCTGGTCGTGCCCGGCTGCGTGGGCGCGGACTTCATCGAGAACTGCCCGGTCGTGCCCTACGACGTGGCCTACGACCGCGCGCTGGAGGCGATGAAGGAGCTGGCGCCCGACGCGGAGGCCGCCGGCGTGGTCATCGGCCTGGAGAACGTGTGGAACAAGTTCCTGCTCAGCCCGCTTGAGATGCGCGACTTCCTGGACAAGGTGGGCTCCGACTACGTCAAGGCCTACTTCGACGTGGGCAACGTGGTGGTCAACGGCTATCCGGAGCACTGGATCCGCATCCTGGGCAGCCGCATCGCCCGCGTCCACATCAAGGATTTCCGCACCATCGTGGGCAACATCAACGGCTTCGTCGACCTGCTGGGCGGCGACGTGAACTTCCCCGAGGTGGTCAGGGCGCTGCGCGAGGCGGGCTATGACTCCTACCTCACCGCCGAGATGAACGGCTTCCCCTGCGCCAGCGACGCGGTGGTCGTCCGCACGCTCGACGCGCTGACCCGCATCGTGAACTACTGATGACGGCAAACCGCAATATAGAAAGGAATGAATGATATGCTGAAGGTTGGTCTGGTTGGTATTGGTTTTATGGGCCGCGGACATCTGGATCAGTATCTGCGCCTGATGAAGGAAGGCAAGCCGGTCAAGCTGGTCGCGCTGTGCGACGTGGATCCCAAGAAGTTCGGCAGCGAGGGCTTTGAGGGCGGCAACATGGGCGACCTGGGCAAGTCGGCCTACGACTTCTCCCAGTTCCACCTGTACAATGACTTTGACGAAATGATCGAGAAGGAAGAGCTGGACTACGTGGACATCGCCCTGCCCACCTACCTGCACTCCTTCTACGCCATCAAGGGCCTGAAGGCCGGATTGAACGTGCTGTGCGAAAAGCCCATGGCCATCAACCCCCTGCAGTGCCAGATGATGATCGACGCGGCGAAGGAATCCGGCAAGAAGCTGATGATCGCCCAGTGCCTGCGCTTCTGGCCCGCCTATGAGACGCTCAAGCACTACGTCGAGTCCGAGGAGCTGGGCAAGCCCGTGTGCTGCTACTTCTACCGCGGCGGCTCCACCCCCATCTGGTCGTTCCAGGATTGGCTGCGCGACGAGCAGCGCTCCGGCGGCTGCCTGCTGGATCAGCACGTGCATGACGTGGACATGATCAACTACCTCTTCGGCGTGCCCAAGGCGGTCTCCACGCTGGGCCGCAACGTGCATCCCGGCGCGGGCTTCGACGCCATGTCCACCAACTACCGCTACGACGGCTTCGTGGTCAACGCGCAGGACGACTGGTCTCAGAACGGCGACGGCGCGCCCTTCAAGATGCTCTACCGCTGCAACTTTGAAAAGGGCTGCGTGGTCTTCGAGGACGGCAAGACCATGGTCTACCCCATCGGCGGCAAGATGTTCCAGGCTGAGGACTGCGGCGACGACGGCTACTATCGCGAGATCTGCTACTTCATCGACGCGGTGATCAACGACAAGCCCATCGAGACCGCCTCCCTCGAGAGCACCCGCACCACCATCTGCATCGCGACCGCCGAGCGCGAATCCGCCCGCCGCGACGGCGAGTGGACCGAGGTCACGCTGTAAAATCACTCATCGCATCCCGGTCGTCTTTGGGCGGCCGGGATGTTTGCGTACAGGAGCCGATACGCAGCAAAACGCCCAATTTCTCCCATATAGGGGTGTTCTTTCATTAGCGAATGTGGTATACTCGTCATGGTTCAGCAAATCGGAATTTGGAGGAGGCAATGACAATGAAGCATAAAGTGAAAGTAACCGTGTTAGATAAGAAATTATATCCAGAATTACAGCAGCAATATTGTGCAGACCCTGTTTCCGGTGTCTGTCCTTGCTATAATGTAGGTGATGAGTTTGTATTCTATCGGGATGATGAGCGGGATGACTTCTGGCACATGGGACTGAATACACTGGTCAAGACCGATGGCGATGCAGATGCTGTTGCAGGAGGTCCAAAAATACCGTTTTGTTCCGAAGCATGGGATGCTATTTCACGATACATCTATACAGGTTTGCAAGGCGGTTCTATCATGAAAGGCTGGATGAAGAACGAAAATGAAATGGTTACTTGCTGCTCTGATGGTACACGTCCGGTAATTTTCAAAATCGAGAGAATTGATTACGAATAAGGCATTGCTAAATTCCAGTATGCCATTTTCGTTCCCGGCAGGTTTGGGGCAGCCCCCCCAACGAGAAGCCGTCCCCCAAAAAGGCAAGAATTGAATACATATGGCCGCGGGACGATTCCTGCACTTATGAACAAACAGAAAAACCAGAACTGTACAGCCGATTCAGCCAACAGCTCTGGTTTTCCTATTTTATGAAGCCTCTGCGGAAGGGCGCTATGCGGATTTTTCCTGCTTTCCGCCCGAACCGGAGGCCCGGAAACAGCCGGCGAGCCTTGCCCAGCGCCTGCGGCGCTTTTCGCGGATGGCCAGCCGTTCGCCCAGGTCGCGCGCGCCGACTCCATAGACCAGATACAGGATCAGTCCGCTGACCACCATGATGAAGACCGTGGAGGCGCAGCGGCGGCCGGAAGCGTTCACGTTATAGCCTTCGCGCCCCTCCTCGGCGCACATGTTCTGGATGATCATCGCGTAGGTTTTGCCGTAGCTGGAGTGGAAGGTGGCGCTCATGTCATACTCGGTGAACAGCGTATTGAAGTTCAGCGCGAAGACCGCCAGCACGCTCGGCAGCACGATGGGCAGCTTGACCCGCAGGAAGGTGACCAGCGGACTGGCGCCCAGGTTTCTGGCCGCGTCCTCGAGCTCGTCGTCGATGGCGTAGAAGGCGGCCTTGATCATGCGCAGGGCAAAGGGCAGCTTGACCACGGTATAGGCCATGACGATCAGGAAGCGCACGTTTTCCTTCCAGTACAGATTGCTGTTGAAGACGTACCATACGTCGTTGGAGTTAAAGTACGTGCGGTAGGAATAGCAGATCAGTATCGTGGGCAGCAGCCAGGGGAACAGCATGCAGTATTCCAGCACGGCCGAGCGCTTTTTCTTCCTGTTTTTGAAGATGTAGTTGACCGCCACCACCACAATCACGCAGGCGAGCGCCGCGGCGATGGCCGAAAGCACGAAGCTGAGCCGGATGCCGCCCACCGTGTCCGCGTTGGAGAACAGGCCGGAAATCGAGCCGACGCGGGTTTTCAGCTTGCCGCGATTGGTCATGAATTCATAGTCCTGCCTGCCGAAGAAGTTGATCAGCGTCCACTGATCCATATCGAGCGACTTCGCGCGGATGGCGGGGTAATTCTGGAAGGAGAACAGGACGATCATGACGACGGGCGTCATGTAGATGAGGAACAGCGCGTAGGCGTAGAGGTGCGCCAGCACGTTCATCACCGGGCTTTGTATCTTCTGCTTGACCAGTCTGGCCTTGGTCTTGCTGACGCTCAGGTAGTGTCCCTTGCGCTCATAGGAGGACAGGATGGTCAGAAGGATGATGGTGAACGACGCCAGGATGATGCTCAGCATGGCGGCGCGCGCCTGCGGAAAGGCCTCGTCCGCCGCGGAGGAGCCGGCCAGGCGGACGATCTCCGGGTTGATGGAGTCGTAGCCCAGCAGCGTGGGCGCGCTCATGGCGCACAGACCCGTGATGAAGGTCATGACCGTCAGGCTGAACAGGGTGGGGATCAGGGTGGGGAAAACCACCTTCAGCAGCACCTTGAAGGGCTT
>CAKUFB010000175.1 GCA_934647145.1 uncultured Clostridia bacterium | reverse complement strand
AGGAGCGCGAGCAGATCATCGCCTTCGCGGCGAAAATCGACGTGCGCGCCGAGGCGAGGAAGGTCATGGACGCGCTGCTTGAGTCGCTGTCCGTGCAGTTTGAACTGAAGGAAAAATGAGATTCGGTTTTTTTAAGGAGGGAAAGGGAATGAAAAAGTGGCTGATCGGGTGCCTGATGGCGCTGGCGATGGTCTGCCTGATGGGCATGACGGCGAACGCGGAGACGGAGAAGATAATCCATAACACATGCCGCAAATGCAAAAATACAGATTTCGTATTTATTCGATACATTCCGACCCCTATAAGTTCGATACCTGACCCGAAAGCGCACTGGGTAGAGGGCAAATGCACGAACTGCGGAAATATTCAGTCATGGGTTCCTGATGATAACACCAGATTACATACCGGCGGCGACGAAACGCCCACCTGCACCACGGGAAAGACCTGTTCGCTGTGCGGCGCTGAATACGGCAAACTTGAACATCTGTGGAGCGACACCTGGACGGCGAAAGGCGACGGCACGCACACCCGCCCCTGCACGCGCGACGGCTGCGGCGCGGTGGACACGGCGAACTGCGGCGGCGACGGCAGCGCGACCTGCGTCACCCTGGGCACGTGCATAGCCTGCGGCGGGAAGTACTACGGCGGGCATGCCTTTCCTAAGACCTGGAAATGGGGTTCAGATCCTTACGTAGTAAGAGACGCCGAAAAACACTGGCTTCGCTGCCTCAACTGCACCGAAGGAAAAGCATACGAGAACGCTCATAGCTTCGTTCCGGGCAATATGTACCTTAAGTCCGAGGCCACCTGCGTCTCTAAGCCCGTGTACTACAAGAACTGCTCCGCCTGCTACTACAATGGAACGGAGTTCTATGAATACCAGTGGGGCAACATAAATCCGAACAACCACGACGGCGGCACCGAGGTGAAGAACGCCAAGGCCGCCACCTGCACCGAGAAGGGTTACACCGGCGACACCTACTGCAAGGGCTGCGGCGTAAAGCTGTCTGACGGCACGGACATCCCCGCCACCGACCACGACTGGGGCGAATGGACGTCAAATGGCAACGGCACGCATACCCGCGCCTGCAAGCACGACAGCAGTCACCCCCAGACGGATGCCTGCTCCGGTGGAAAGGCGACCTGCACCGAAAAGGCTGTATGCAGCGTATGCAAATCTGCCTATGGTAATCCGCTCGACCACGACTGGAGCGCATGGATGTCAAATGGCAACGGCACGCATACCCGCGTCTGCAAGCGCGACAGCAGTCACACCCAGACGGATGCCTGCTCCGGTGGAATGGCGACCTGCACCGAAAAGGCTGTATGCAGCGTATGCAAATCTGCCTATGGTAATCCGCTCGGCCACGACAAGGTACACCACGACGCGAAGGCACCCACCTGCCTTGAGATCGGCTGGAAGGCATACGACACCTGCAAGCGCTGCGACTACACGACCTATCAGGAGCTCAAGGCGCTGGGACATGACAAGGTGAAGCACGACGCGAAGGCTCCCACCTGCCTTGAAAAAGGCTGGAAGGCGTATGACACCTGCAAGCGCTGCGACTACACGACCTATCAGGAGCTCAAGGCGCTGGGACACGACAAGGTGCATCACGACGCGAAGGCTCCCACCTGCCTTGAAAAAGGCTGGAAGGCGTATGACACCTGCAAGCGCTGCGATTACACGACCTATCAGGAGCTCAAGGCGCTGGGTCATGACCTCGTGCGCCACGACGCGAAGGCTCCCACCTGCCTTGACATCGGCTGGAAGGCATACGACACCTGCACGAGGTGCGACTACACCACCTATCAGGAGCTCAAGGCGCTGGGGCATGATCTCGTGCGCCACGAGGCCAAGGACGCGACCTGCACCGAAATCGGCTGGAAGGCCTACGATACCTGCACGAGGTGCGACTACACCACCTACGCGGAGCTGCCTGCCCTCGGCCACGACTACAAGGAGCGCGTGCATGCGGTCACCTGCGATGCGGACGGCTACACCTCGCACAACTGCGCCCGCTGCGGCGACCGGTACCTGACCGACCGGGTGGAGCGGCTGAATCACTGGTTCGGCGAATGGGCTCCGGTTGATGAGACTGCCCATGAGGCGGCCTGCCTGCGCGAGGGCTGCGGCTGCTCCGAATCCGTGGACTGCGAACTGATCGAGTGCGCGCTGGCGCTGGACGGTCAGGACGAGCCGCTGACGCTCAGCCTGTGCCCGGTGTGCGGCCGAATCGAGGGCGGCGAGAGCCTGCTGCTCGAGCACGTGACCGCCGAGGCGCTGAAGGGTTCCCTGCCCATGGGCGAGGCGTTCGCGCGGCTGTTCACGCTGGAGGGCGGCGAGAAGGTGCTGGCCGTGGGCTTTGAGTACGGCGGCAGGCTGGTCAAGGCCGGCTGCCCGGTGAAGCTCACCCTGCCCGCCGAGGCGCTTGCGGGATATTCCCTGAGCCTGATCGAAGCGGACGGCGAGCTGACCGCGCTTGAAATCATCGTGGACGGCGAGCTGGCGGCCTTTACGCTGGACTTCACGGAAAGCCCGGCCGCGCTGATTCGACTGGTCCCCGCGGCGTAAGCGCAAAACCGCATACACAAAGGACGGCCTCCCCTCAGGGAGGCCGTCTCAGACTGTCGAAAAACCCCGGAGAGCTCGAGAGGGCCGCAGCCCTCTCGAACTTTCAATCGTGCCCAGCGGCATGTACGGTGGGCACGGGGCGATTTTTGCGTCGGAAAATCTCATTTTCCAGAGCAAAAATCGTTTCCCTGCAGGCTCCGCGCCCGAAAAATCTTCGATTTTTAGCGGAGACTGGTGAAGGTGGCAGTGGCGGGGGAGCTTGCTTCCCCGTCCACCAGCTTGTTGAAGCGGCGTGTTCAGCGACAGATTCACTGTTTCCTCTCGTTGATCCTCCATGCTTTTCGACCGCCTCGTACTGTCCAAAGCGCCACATCGCTCATTTTCCGTTCGTGTGCTGTCCCGTCTCACCGAACGACTTCCACAAAGCCGACGCCGCAGCGCTCAAACAGTGAGACCGCCTCGGGGCCGATTCGCTCGCCCGCCATGGCAATGGGAATGGCCGGCGGACAGGCCACCGTCGGCGATGCGCAAACGCGCCCCAGCGCTTCCCGGACGGGCACCGTCTCCCGCGGACGGAAAAACGCCTCCCGGATGGTCATTTCCTGCTGCGCGCGCGGCACGGGCAGCGGCGTTTCCGCGGGGTAGGGGCGATCGTTTTCTCCAAGCGCCCTCGCCAGGCGCGTCAGATCGTCCGGTTTGTTTTCAGGCGTTATCATCAGCACCAGGTATTCCCGATCCGCGTATTCGCACTCCATACCCGCCTGCCGCAGCCTGTCCGCAAGGGATGCGCCCGTCTCTCCCTGGGGCGCCCGAAGCGTCAGCCTCAGGGGATCGCTTTCTTCGGTGCGCCAGCCCTGCCCCGTCAGCTGCGTCCGCAGCGCTGCCAGATCATCTATCCGCGCCGCCAGCCTCTGCCGGTATCCTTCCAGCAGGCAGCGGTTGCACTCGTCCAGCGACGCCAGCGTCAGATAGGAAGGACTGGTGGAGCCGAACAGGCACAGCGCTGCCTTCATCTGCGCGCCCCATGCCCGCGCCGCCTCCCGCCCCGCGTGCAGGTACGCCCCGCCCGTCAGAACGGGCAGCGTCTTGTGGGCGGAGTCGCAGCACATGGCCGCCCCCAGATCCAGCGGGTGCGCGGGCGTTTTGAGAAAATGGAGATACGCCCCGTGGGCGTTGTCTACCAAAAGGGGGGTTCCCGCCTGCCGGCATATCGCCGCCAGCGCGCCTATGTCCGCCCTGCCGCCCAGATAGTCCGGGCTGGTCAGGTAGACCGCCGCGGGCGGCTGCGGCATTTCCGCCAGCGCCCTTTTCAGCGCATCGGGCGACAGGGGACAGGCGCACAGCGACCGGCTTTCCTCTGGCCACAGCCACCTGGTCTCAAAGCCCACCAGCGCGGCGGCGTATACAAACGCCTTATGCACGTTTCGCGCCGCCAGCACCACCGGCGCGCTCCCCGGCGCACGGTTGGTCACGGCCAGGTACAGCATGGCCCGGATGCACTGACTGGAGCCCTCGGTGGAAAAGCAGGTGCGTCCCGCGCCGAAAAGCGCCGCCGCGTTCCGTTCGCTTTCCGCGATGATGCCGTCCGCCTCGTAGAGCGCGTCCGCCCCCCTGACCTCGGTAATGTCCCAGCCCTCGCATCCCAGAAAGCCCGACCCCTTATGGCCGGGCATGTGGAAGCGGACAGGGGCTGACGCCTGATAATTCCGCAGGAAATCCACGATCGGCGTACGCATTATGCTTTCATATCCTCCTGCGCGACCTTCATCATGATGGCGCATTCGATCCGCTTGCGGAACAGCTCGCACCCTGCCTGATACACGCCGCGGATGGCGCCGGACGCATGGTAGGCGTTGGCGGCGCACCCGCCGGAGCAGTACATGCGCGCCCAGCAGTCGGCGCACTCGGGACGGGCGTAGGCGTTGCAGGCCCGGAAATCCTCCCGCAGGGCGGTGTTGGTCACCCCATGCCAGATGTCGCCCAGCTTGAATTTCTCCTCGCCCACAAACTGGTGGCAGGGGTACAGGTCGCCCCAGGGGGTCACGGCCATGTACTCGGTGCCCGACCCGCAGCCGGAAATGCGCTTATATACGCAGGGGCCGCCGGTCAGATCCAGCATGTAATGGTAGAACGTGATGGGACGTCCTTCCTTTTCCCGGCGCAGCATGTCCTTTGCCAGAATTTCATACTGCTCCTTGACCACCTCGATGTCCTCCGGGGTGAGCGCCGCCGGGTCGTCCGGCGCGCAGACCACAGGCTCCATGCTCAGCTCCGTGAAGCCCAGGTCGGCCATATGAAATACGTCTTTGGTAAAGTCCGGGTTCCTGTGAGTAAAGGTGCCCCGCATGTAGTAGTTTTTGCCGCCCCGCGCTTTGACCAGCTTCTGGAAGCGCGGCACGATACGGTCGTAGCTGCCCCGTCCGGCATAGTCCACGCGGGTCGCGTCGTTGATCTCCCTGCGTCCGTCCAGCGACAGCACCACGTTGCTCATTTCCCGGTTGGCAAAGTCGATCACGTCGTCGTCAATGAGCATGCCGTTGGTCGTCAGGGTAAAGCGGAAGTTTTTCCCCCGCGCCTTTTCCACGCTCCGCGCGTAGCGCACCAGCCGCTTGACCACGTCCCAGTTCATCAGCGGTTCGCCGCCGAAGAAATCCACTTCCAGGTTTTTACGGGCGCCGGAATGATCCATCAGAAAATCCAGCGCCTGTTTGCCCACCTCAAAGCTCATCAGCGCCCTCTCGCCGTGATACTTGCCCTGACTGGCAAAGCAGTAGCCGCAGTTCAGGTTGCAGGTGTGCGCCACATGCAGGCACAGCGCCTTGACCACATCGCCGCTGCGCTGCTTGAAGGTGCTCGCCAGTCCCGCAAAGACGTCCGGGCTGAACAGCGCGCCCTCGCGGACAAGCTCCGCCACGTCGTCGATGCACGCCCGCAGCTCCTCCTCCGTGACGTCCGCCCGATCGGCGTACTTTTTCCCCAGCGCGTCGACGATCTCGTCCGGGGTGTGATCGGGATACAGCGCGATCACGTCGTAGGCCACCTCGTCCACCGCGTGAACCGCGCCGGAGCAGGAATCCAGTACGATATTGTAGCCGTTTAATTGATACTGATGAACCACGGGAACCCCTCCCTCTGTTTCTGATGCCGCGGCGCGTTATTCTCCGTCCCGCCTCTGCCGCGGGACGCCTGACGCGCTCGTCCGGTCTACATAAAAACACCGCCTGTCTGTCAGGCGGCCAGGCTGTCGAAAAAAACTCGGAGAGCTCGAGAGGGCCGCAGCCCTCTCGAACTTTCAATCGCGCCCAGCGGCGTGTACGGTGGGCGCGGGGCGATTTTTGCGCCGGAAAATTTCATTTTCCAGAGCAAAAATCGTTTCCTTGCAGTTTTTGCGCCCGGAAATCTCTTA
>CAKUFB010000174.1 GCA_934647145.1 uncultured Clostridia bacterium | reverse complement strand
CCCTTCAGGGAATCGCTTCCTTGCGGCCCCGTTGGGGCCGTGGGTGGGGTCTGGGGAGGCGCGGCCGTTCAGGCCGCCCTCCCCAGCTCCCCGCATCGCGGCGGCGAAGCCGCCGCGATGCGGGGTAACCCCGGTGCGCTCAGTCCCAGGATGTGCTTTCATAGCGGGCTGTCTCCTCCGGCTGCTCAGGCAGCTGCTCCGGCAGGTCCGAATTTTCCTCGGGCTGCGGGGCGGGCACGACCAGCTCTCCCTCGGCGCGGATGGGCGTCTCACGGGGGCGGGTCTGACTGTGCTCCAGCGACTCGAGCTGTGCGGACATCGCCTTGAGCTGCTCGGTGATCAGGCGAAGCCCCTGCGCCAGATAGTCCGCGCCGTCGCTTTTCGCGGGCAGATTGATTTTCCTGCACAGGGTTTCCAGGCGCCTGTCGCTTTCATCCAGACGCCTCCGCAGGCCCTCGTCCAGCTTCAGCAAACGATCCGCCTGCGCCTGAGCGCCGCTTTCCTGACTGCGCAGGCGCTTGTCCAGCTCGCCGGACTGCTCCTTCTGCAGGCGCGCCAGATCGCCCATCACGCGCACCAGATCGCCCTTAAAATCCTCCAGGCTGGTCTTGACCTCGCTCCGGCTGATTTGAAACGCCGTCTGGCTGTGCTCATCCGTCTCCTCCAGGCGGCTGTGCAGGTCGTCCATATCCCGGCGCAGTCTGCGCGTGCGCAGGATGGACATCACCGTCACGGCAATCAGCACGATCATCAGCGCAGCCAGTACAATCAGCGCGGGGTTTTGTTCGAATCCAAGGGTTTCTATGCAGTTCTGCCACAAATCATTCATCGGAGACTCTCCTTGCGTCTGTTTATCTACACTTTTTCATTTTTATTATACTCTATGCGTGCCCGTTGCGCAAGAGCCTGTTTGAAAAACGGATTGTCCTTCGCGAAAGCGTCACAAAAAGGCCGTTGCATTTCCGCAGACGATGGGCTATAATATTATATGGAAAAGTGTGCTGGGCAATATTCGTTGGAGGACAAACCATTGAGCACGTACAGACCGACCTCGCTGACCGTCTCGCTGAGCCGGCTGGCGGAAAACTTTCGCGTGATACAGGAATTTACCCGCGACATACCGGCCATCATGGCGGTGGTCAAGGCGGACGCCTACGGCCACGGCATGATCCCGGTGGCGCAGACCATGGTCAGGGCGGGCGCGCACGCGCTGGCGGTAGCCACGGTGGACGAGAGCATTGCGCTGCGGGAGGCGGGCGTTCAGTCGCCCATACTGATCCTGGGCGGCTCGACCGACGAGGGCCTGCGGGCGGCGGTAAACCACGGCGTGGCGCAGGCGATATTCGACGAGCGCTCGCTTTCGGTGATGCAGGACGAGGCGCAAAAGCGCGGTCTGATCGCGCTGGCGCACCTGAAGATCGACACCGGCATGAGCCGGGTGGGCGTGCGCACGGACAGGGAGCTGATCGACCTGCTGGCGGCCTGGGACAAGTCGCCGCTGGTGTTCATGGAGGGCGCGTTCACCCACTTCTGCGACGCGGATCGCGACCTTGAATACACCCGCGAGCAGAACAGGCGCTTCCTGCACGCCGCGCAGCTCATTCACGCGGCCGGCTACACGCCCATACTGCACGCGGCGGCCAGCAGCGGCGTCACGCTGGGCGAGGAATTCTGGCACAACATGGTGCGGCCGGGCATCGCGCTCTACGGCGCGGAGGTAAACGCCCAGCTGCCGGGCATCCGGCCCGCGCAGCGGCTGTCCACCTTCCCGGTGCGCGTGGAAACGATCGAGGCGGGCGACACGGTGGGCTACGGCCGCGCCTTCACAGCGAGGCGCGAGTCGGTCATCATGACCGTGCCGATCGGCTACGGCGACGGCTATCACCGCGCGCTGGGCAACCGGGCGCAGGCGCTGCTTCGCGGCAGGCGGGTGCCCGTGGTCGGAAAGGTCTGCATGGATCAGATGATGCTGGACGTCACCGACGTGCCCGGCGCCTCCATGGGCGAAGAGGTGGTGCTCATGGGCGAGCAGGGCGGCGAGCGCATCACGCCCGATGAACTGGCCGCCTGGGCGGGAACCATTCCCTGGGAGATCATGCTCAGCTTTAACCAGCGCGTCACACGGAAATTTGTGGACTGAAGCGGCGCGAGAACACGCGGAAAGGAACGTGAATCCTATGAAACTGGCTTTTAAGTACGCAGGCAGAATGTGGGGCATCTACGCGGTGCTGGCGCTTCTGAGCATCTTCTTCGTGATCGGCATCGGCAGCACGGGCTGGCAACTGGCGCTGGGCGCGCTGCTGCTGGTCGGCTTCGGCGTGCTGCTGTTCAACGAGGGCGGCTACGTGGGCGAAAAGGCCTGCACGCTGGGCGCGCTGCTCGACCGTCAGGTCAAGGAGGGCCGCAAGATCGATCAGCAGCAGTACAGCGAGACCTGGAGCGTCAAAAACGGCGTGCGCGCGCTGATCGTGATGGTGATACCGTTCCTGCTGCTGGCCACGGTGAACGCGGTGGTCTATCCGCTGTATCCCGAGGCGCCCGCCGTGCAGGAGGAAGAGACCTCCGACAGCGGCACCGGCTTTCTGATCGAGGACATGACCGAGCCGGAGGACGTGGTCGCCGCGCCCGTCAACTGGGTGCAGATGATCACGCGCGTGGTGTTCGCCCCCTACGCGGCGCTGTTTACCCTGATTCCGGCGAAGGCGCTGAACCTGCTGTTTTTCCCCTTCGCGCTGCTGCTGCCCGCCTGCGACTTCGCGGGCTATCTGTGCGGCCCCAAACTGCGCGAGCGCAAGCTCAAGGACATCGCCCGCGGCAAGCGCCGCAAGATGCGCAAGATGAAGCGCGAACGCGAGGCCAACCGCGCCCCCAAGGCCGAGGTCTGACGGGCGCTTGTGCAGCGCGCGCGGGTGTGGTATAATAAACTGGATGAAAGCGGGAGGCGGCGGCATGCGGATCATCGGCGGCGAGGCGCGCGGCAGACGGCTGTTCGCGCCGGAGGGACTGGAAACACGCCCCACGGCCGACAAGGTGCGCGAGTCTCTGTTCAACATCCTGCGGCTTGAGACCCCGGGCGCGCGGGTGCTCGACCTGTTCGCGGGCTCGGGCGCGCTGGCGCTGGAGGCGATTTCCCGGGGCGCGGAGTTCGCCGCGCTCTCCGACTGCTCCAGAAAGGCGATGGACGCCATCCGCCGAAACGTCGAGGCCTGCCGCGCGCAGGAAAAGACAAGGCTGCTTTTGTGCGACTGGCGGCGGGCGATCGAGCAGCTGACCGAGCCGTTCGACCTGGTGTTCCTCGACCCGCCCTACCGGATGACCGGGGTCTACGGCCCGGCGGCGGCGCTGCTGTACGAGCGAGGGCTGCTGAGCGGGGACGCGGTGCTGGTGATGGAGCACGCGAGCGATACGCCGCTGTCCCTTCCGGAGGATTTCGAAGTGTGCGACGAGCGCGTGTACGGCGCGGCTGCCGTCGCCTTTGTCAGGAGGAGGGCGTCATAATGCGCTGCTTTTACGCGGGCAGCTTTGACCCGCCCACGCTGGGGCATATCGACCTGATTCGCCGCGCCGCCCGCCTGTTCGACGAGGTGGTCGTGGGCGTGATGATCAACCCGGACAAAAAGGGCATGTTTCCGGTATCCGAGCGGGCGGACATGCTGCGGGAAGCGCTTTTCGGCCTTTCCAATGTGCGCGTCGTGGCCGACAGCGGACTGACCGTGGACATGGCCAGACGGCAGGGCTGTCAGGCGCTGCTGCGCGGGGTGCGCGGCGCGCAGGACGTGGCGCTCGAGGAGCAGCTGGCCGGAGCCAACCGGCACGTCAGCGGCCTTGAAACCCTGATCCTGTTTACCGCGCCCGAATACGGCTATATTACCTCGTCCATCGTGCGCGACCTGATCCGGCACGGCGCGTCGGTCGACGGCATGGTGAGCGAATCCGTGAAAAAACGTCTGCCCGGGCAGGCGCAAACGACTCAAGACAATCGGAAGGAGTGACAACCCCATGAGCGACGAACGGTTTTATGAGGAAGACAATCGCGACCTGCCGCAGGACGAGCAGGGCTTTGAACAGCCAAACGACCCGTCCCCGCAGGAAAAGCCGATGGATCAGCTGGAAAAGCTGCTGGTCTACCTGGGCAAGATGTTCGAAAGCGCCTCTCCGGTTCCGCTGAGCAACAAGCGGATGGTGAACGCGGACATGTGCCTGCGCATCATCGACAACATCTATAACTGCCTGCCGGTGGCGGTGCGCCAGGCGCAGCAGATCCTGGACAACCGCGACCGCATCATCCACGACGCCGAGGTCGAGGCCGACGCCAAGGTTCGCGCCGCAGACGCGCGCGCCGACGCCGCCATCAAGGACGCGACCCAGACCGCCCAGCGCACCATCCACGACGCCGAGGACAAGGCCGAGGAGACCATCCATCAGGCCGAAATGCGCGCCCGGGCCATGGTCGAGCAGTCCGAAATCATGCGCCATGCCCATGAGGAGGCCGCCCAGCTGATGAACGACACCCGCGTGGAGGTCAATCAGCAGAAGATGGAGGCCAATCAGTACGTCGAGGATCTGCTGCACGAGCTCGAGCGCGACGTGCAGTCCACCCTCTCCGCCGTGCAGTCCAGTCTCAAGAACATCTCCGGAAACTGACCGCCTGCCTGTTCCGCGCCCGGTTTCCCCGACTTTTGCGGGGAGCCGGGCTTTTGTTTTCGCGCCGCAGCATCGGTTCGGCGCGGGATCAGTCTATCCTTCCGGCGCACGAGCCTGTCCGCCGGACTGTGCGGTGGGCGCGGGGCGATGCCTGCGCCCGGAGGCCTCATGGCTTTCGGCAAAACCGGAGAGGCGGCAGTGGCGCCTGCTTTCCCGTCCGCCGGCTTGTCGAGACCTTTTTGACCGTCCGAGCGACTTCCTGCGGGAAATCGCGCTGTCCGGAGCGGCCTTCGGGCTTTTTCTCCTTGCTCGCCCGATGAAGATATGTTATACTGAGAGCACTGAACCTGTGGAAGGAAGTATTTGACCATGAAGCACCGCCTGGAAAAGCACCTCATAGAGAAACGGCCGTGCGTGCTGTGCCTGCCGGAACGCGCGGAGCAGCCGATTCCGCTGTTTCTCTGCCACGTCGGGCCGGAGGCGGAGCAGCTCTTCGCCGATGTTTTTCGCGTGCTGCCGAAGGACGGCCCGCTCTTTGCGCTGGCCGCGGCGACGGACGTCTCCTGGGATCGCGACTATACCCCATGGCCCAGCGATTGCCTGCCCGGGCGAACCTTTTCGGGCGGTGCGGACGCGTATCTCGATTTCGTGGAGGCGAGCCTCGCGCCCTGGGCCGGGCGGACGGTGCAGTCCCGCGCGCGCTATCATCTGGGCTACTCGCTGGGCGGCCTGTGCGCGCTGTACGCCCTGACCCGCGATTCAGGCTGCGCGGGCGCGGCAAGCGTCTCCGGCGCGCTGTGGTATCCCGGGTTCGTCCGGTTTTTCCAGGAGAACCGCCCCGACGCGCCCGTCTACTGCTCGCTGGGCCGCGCGGAAAGCCGCACCCGCAACCCGGTCATATGTACAGGCGCGCAGTGCGCTCAGGAAATCGCCGCCCGGCCCGGCGACCGCTTCGAATGGACGAACGGCAATCACTTTTTTGAGATCCCGCAGCGCATTGCCCTCGCGGCGAGGCGGCTGCTGGAAAACGCAGGCGAATAAAAGAGGAAACGAGAAAGGCAGCATGCTTCGACTGGTTCACGTGTCGGCGGACGACCTGGCCGCCTGCTTTCCCGGGACGCTGATGAGCGCGCAGGCGGTGATCGACATGGTGTGGGGCGAGATCACCGTGCACTGGTTCAGGCGATACGGTCAGCTGACGCTGCATGTGACCGTGCCGTTCGCTACCCGCACCCGCATCGTTTTCAGCGAAAAGGCATGTGAGGTCGGCAGCGGCTTCCACGTCTTCTCAATCGATGAGTCAGCTGATACTTGAGCGCCGCGGCGGCAATGCCGCCGCGGCGCGGGGGGGGGGGGGGGGGGGGG
>CAKUFB010000173.1 GCA_934647145.1 uncultured Clostridia bacterium | reverse complement strand
GTGGGGGCTCCGGGGGAGCGCGAAGCGAAGCGGAGCCTCCCCCGGCCGAGGCGGCAGCGCCGCCCCACAATCCGCAGGGAAGCCTGCGGATTCGAAGAACCCAGCCGCTCTAATGTATGGCGGCTGGGTTCGTGTTCTATTCGGCGGCAGCAAGTGGGTGCGGGCACTGCCCGCCCGCGGCAGCAACCGGCTGTCGGCACTGCCGACCCGCGATTGAGTTCGGAGTACCACCTGCCAGCGTTGACATACGTTTCGTGGATCAAAGTGTTTTCCGGGAGAGGTCTGGGGAGGCGCCTTTTTCAAAAAGGCGGCCTCCCCAGCGTAACCCCGCAGATGTGGTCTTTTTTGTGACACTTCAAGAATGTTCACACTCCGTTGATCTTTGCGTGTTAGGATATACTCGTAGAGAAAAAAGGCAAAGAAGAGCAGACGGAGGAGCACACTATGTCGCATGTAATCGGTATCGACCTGGGCACGACGAATTCCTGCGTAGCCGTACTGGAGGGCGGGGAGCCTTCGGTCATCGTGTCCTCCGACGGCAGCCGCACCACGCCCTCGGTGGTCGCCTTCGCGAAGAACGGCGAGCGCCTGATCGGGCAGGTGGCCAAGCGGCAGGCCATTACCAACCACGAGCGCACCATTTCCTCGATCAAGCGGGAGATGGGCAGCGACTACACCGTGAAAATCGACGGAAAGAAATACACGCCTCAGGAAATCAGCGCGATGATCCTGGGAAAGCTCAGGCAGGACGCGGAGGCCTTCCTGGGCGAGACGGTCACCGACGCGGTTATCACCGTGCCGGCCTACTTCACCGACGCGCAGCGCCAGGCGACCAAGGACGCGGGGCGCATCGCCGGACTGAACGTGCGCCGCATCATCAACGAGCCGACCGCGGCCGCGCTGGCCTACGGCATCGACAAGGAGGCCGCGCAGAAGATCATGGTCTATGACCTGGGCGGCGGCACGTTCGACGTGTCCATCCTGGAGATTTCCGGCCAGGTGATCGAGGTGCTGGCCACGGCGGGCAACAACCGCCTGGGCGGCGACGACTTCGATCAGTGTGTGGTCGACTACCTGACGAATGAATTCCGCCGCGCGGAGGGCGTCGACCTGACGCGCGACCCCATGGCCATGCAGCGCGTGCGCGAGGCCGCCGAGAAGGCCAAGATCGAGCTGTCCAGCGTCATGAGCACGACGGTCAGCCTGCCCTTCCTGGCGGTGGGCAAAAACGGCCCGGCGCATATGGAAATCAGCCTGACCCGCGCCAAATTCGACGAGCTGACCAGCCGCCTGGTGGACGCGACGATGGGGCCGGTCAATCAGGCGCTCTCCGACGCGGGCGTCAGCGCCGGTGATCTGAGTAAGGTGCTGCTGGTGGGCGGCTCGACCCGCATCCCGGCTGTGCAGGCCGCGGTGAAGCGCCTGACGGGCAGGGAGCCCTTCAAGGGCATCAATCCGGACGAGTGCGTGGCGCTGGGCGCGGCCCTGCAGGGGGGCGTGCTGGAGGGCGAGGTCAGGGACCTGCTTCTCTTGGACGTGACCCCGCTTTCGCTGGGCGTTGAGACGGTGGGCGACGTGTTCTCCCGCCTGATCGAGCGCAACACCACCATTCCGGTCGAGCGCAGCCAGATCTTCTCCACCGCCGCCAACTTCCAGCGCAGCGTGGAGATCAACGTGCTGCAGGGCGAGCGCGAGGTGGCCTCGTTCAACAAGTCCCTGGGCAGGTTCAAGCTAAACGGCATCCGTCCGGCCATGCGCGGCGTGCCCCAGATTGAGATCACCTTCGCCATCGACGCGAACGGCATCGTCCGGGTGACCGCGCGTGACCTGGGCACCGGCAAGCAGCAGGACATCACCATCACCGGCTCCTCGAACATGTCCGACGCGGACATCGAGCGCGCCATCCGCGACGCGGAGCAGTACGCCGCCGAGGACAGGGCGCGCCGCGAGCAGACCGAGGCCGCGGCCAACCTCGAGCAGCTGATGCTGGATGCCGAAAAATCCAAAAAGCGGTTTGCGCGCGAGCAGCAAAAGCAGCTGCACGATCTGACCAGACGCGGCCAGAAGGCGGTGCGCGACAAGGATCTCTACGCCATCCAGAGCGTGACCGGAGAGCTCTCCGCGCTGCTGGCCACGCTCCCGCCGCAGGACGGCGCTCCCTCGCCCGAGGAGGACGACGGCGCGCAGGACGGTACCTATCGGAAGGAAGACTGAGCATGTTCGGGTATGTCATCATCAATCGCGACGCGCTGAGCGAGGCCGAGTTCACCCGCTTCCGCGCCCACTACTGCGGGCTGTGCCGCCAGCTGTACACGCAGTACGGCCTGTCCGGCTGCGCGACGCTGAGCTATGACCTGACCTTTCTTCAGCTGCTGCTCGCCTCGCTGTACGAGCCGGAGGAGGAACGGCGCACCGAGCGCTGCCTGCTGCACCCGTTCAAAAAGCACGAGTGCGTGATCACGCCGGTCAATCAGTACGCCGCCGACATGAATATCGCCATGACCTGGCACAAGTGCCGCGACAACTGGGCGGACGACAAAAGCGTACTGTCCCTGGCTGAGAGGAAACTGCTGGACAAGGCCTATCTTCAGGTGGAGGCGCGCTATCCCCAAAAATGCGCCTTTGTCGCCGGCTGCATCGACCAGCTCTCCCAGGTGGAAAGGAGCGGGGATACCCAGATCGACCGGCCGACCAACCTGACCGGCCAGATTTTCGGCGAGATGTTCGCCTATCAGGACGACCTGTGGAGCGAGACGCTGCGCTCGATGGGCGAGGCGCTGGGGCGGTTCGTCTACCTGATGGACGCCTACGACGACCTGCCCGGCGACCTGAAAAAGCGCCGCTACAACCCGCTGGCCGCCCTGCACGAGCGGGTGGACTACGAGCCCTTCATGGAGCGCCTGCTCACCATGACCATCGCCGAGTGTACCGCCGAGTTCGAGAAGCTCCCGCTGGTGCAGGACATCAATATCCTGCGCAACATCCTCTACTCCGGCGTGTGGAGCAAGTACGCAATCCTGCAGAAAAAGAAAGAAGCCGCCCGAAAGGAAAAGAAGTCATGAACGATCCCTACAGCACCCTGGGCGTCTCGCCTAACGCTTCGATGGACGAAATCAAGGCCGCTTACCGCAAGCTGGCGCTCAAGTACCATCCCGACCGCAACGGCGGCTCCAAGGAGGCCGAGGCCAAAATGAAGGAGATCAACGACGCCTACGCGCAGATCACCAACATGAAAAAGAACGGCTCCTCCTATTCCGCGGGCGGCTATCAAGGCGGCTATGGGCGGCAGAGCTACGGGCAGCAGCAGGGCTACGGCCAGTATCAGGGCTCCTCGCAGGGCGGCTACGACCCCTTCGGCGGCTTCGACCCGTTCGGGTTCGGCGGCTTCGGCGGGTATCAGCAGCGCCAGCAGCAGACCTACTCATCGCCTGAAATGCAGGCCGCCCGCAACTACGTGCGCTTCGGCCACTATCAGGAGGCGCAGAACCTGCTGCGCACCGTCGCCAGCCGCACCGCCGAGTGGTACTTCGTCAGCGCGCAGGCGGAATACGGCCTGGGCAACAAGGCAAACGCCCTCGACTACGCCCAGCGCGCCTGCCAGATGGATCCGGACAACTTCGAGTTCCGCCGCTTCCTGAGCCAGCTCGAGTCGGGCAGCCAGGCCTACCGCTCGGCCGGCCAGGGCTACGGCTTCGGCTCCATGCCCGCCATCCTCTGCCAGAACCCCTTCCTCGCCTGCTGCCTGCTCAACACGCTGTGCTCCTGCTGCTGCGGCGGCCGGTTCTACTGCTGCTAGAGCGCCTCAAAAAGCAAAAAACTCCCCGGTTCAGCGCCGCTGTGCCGGGGGTTGTAAATAAAAGGAAGATCGCGAAACGATGAAAGGAGTGGTGTTACCATGCGTTTGATGAAGAGGATTTCCAGCTTTGCCGTCGCCTTTGTGATGGCGCTTTCGTTGATCCCGTCGACCGCGATGGCGGCGGAAACGGAGGACGAAATGAAAATGTTTGAAAACAGTGACTTCATCGAGAAGGAACAGCCGGAACTGACCGATGAAACCAAGCAGCTCATCTTCCTCTATCAGAGAGATCCGTCGATGGAGAATTATCTGAATCTGAGGGATGTCGTCATCAAAAACTATGACGCCGTACTCGCCCGCAAAGAGGCCAAGCTGGCTTCCCTGAGGGAGGAGACTGCGGGCAAACCGGGCGGCGCGGACAAGGTCGCCGAGATGGAAGACATCGTGCAGGAAATGTACAAAACCTACTGGAACCGCATCAACAGCAGTATGCTGCGCTTTACCGACAGCCGCCTGCTGAAATGGAGGGTATCCGACGCGGAAAACTATGAGTATATCCCCGTGATGGGCGCAGGGAGTACGGTATACATCAAGCGCACGCAGGTGACCAATGCTGAATACGCCGCCTTTTTGGCGGATACCGGCAAAGCGGCGCCGCAAAACTGGACGGACGGCAGCTATCCTGCCGGAGAGGAAAACTATCCGGTGAATTTCGTCAGCTATGAAGACGCCGCTGCGTACTGCGCATGGCTTACCGAAATGGACGGCGTCAATTCCTATCGTTTGCCCAGCGAAAGCGAGTGGGAGCTGGCGGCTGGCCATATGCCCAAGGACGCCGATTTCAACTGCGGCGTGAACGACGGCAGAACGCCCGTTGACCAATACGCCGATGTGACCCGCGGCGCTCACGGCGCCATAGATTTCTGGGGCAATGTATGGGAGTGGACCTCCACCGTGCGCAGCTCTGAGGACGGCGTCAATATGCTGGGCGTCAAAGGCGGCGCCTGGAATTCCGCCCGCACTGATTGCCGTACCGAATACCGAAAAGAAAGCCGTGCGGAAAATGTCGGGTATGAAGACGTAGGCTTCCGTGTACTGAGAATCCTGAACGGTGAAGAACCGGAGCAAAAGGTTGAGCTTGCAACGCTGGAGGCTCCGACGGTTTCCGCCGTCCGTCTCGCAGACAATACCGTGCAGCTTTCCTGGCAGCCGGTATCTGACGCCATCGAGTATCAGCTCTTCGATTATTCTACAGAAACCGGCCTTGTCCGGATGCTGGACAGAACGGCTGAAACCTCCTTCACGCTGACCTCCCCCGCCGACAGCGCCTGCCGCTATATCGTTCAGCCGATCTCTTATACGGCGGTCTGCGATAACGTATCCGCCGAATACAGCGTAGAAGCAATAAACGCCGACGCTCCGGCTGAGACCCCGAAAGCAGCCGACGAATAAGTATCGAAGATCACCGTCCAGCGTTCTTTGAAGCAGCTTTCAAAGATGAAACCGATAGTCCGCACAAATACACATTTCGATATGCAGAGCCTCGATGAGTTCCCGGTTTTTCCGTGCTCATCGAGGTCTCTGCGTCGGAGTATGTTCCGAACGCACCACCGGCAGCGCAGAACAGAGCCGGAAATTACTCCTGCCCGTACCTGCAAGGAGGTGCGGAAAGCAAAAAACAAGTGTTCTTATCCAGCGCTCAACCTGGTTAAGAACACTCGCCATGTGTCTCCACCTATATAATGATACAAGTTACGAAATAGAATAAGGGGATGCAGGGGGTGCAGTTTGCACCCCTTTTGCACACCCTTTATAGCTTCTCGAAAACTACCCTGCAGCGCTTCTTCCAGAGAGCGATACCAAACGCTGTGACATTCTCCCGACCTTCGTTGCGCAATCGTTCGTCGTAGCGCTTGCTCTTAATCTGCTCCAGCGCTGTTACGCACGCGCTTTCCATACCCGCCAGCGTCGGCGAGTATTTTACTTCAATCACAATACCTGTATCCGGATCTTCCGGCTCGATAAGGATATCGCTGAATCCATCGCCTGATTCCGCATTGGACAAAATCAGCCAGTTTGGTTCGCTCCGCAGGAGCCCCAGCAGCAGTCCGTGATAGAAGTTTTCCTTCTGGTCGTCCTTCGCTTTTGTGTCCAGTATGCTGATCATTTTTCCAAGAATCACTGTCAAACGTTTCTGAATTTCCTCCGCGTTTCCATCCAGAAA
>CAKUFB010000172.1 GCA_934647145.1 uncultured Clostridia bacterium | reverse complement strand
AGCCCACGGTCGGGTCGAAGGGATCGGTCGCGATCACTGTGCCCCGGTTCGTCGTGAGGCTGAAGCAGCTGTGTCCCAGCCATTGAATGATCATGGATTTCTCTCCTTCCTTATTTTTAAGAGCAGGCGGCCGCACAGCGACAGCAGTCCGCCGCCCTGACGGGTTCTCATGCACTCGGCCGCGCGCTGCCGCAGCCGCTTTTCATATCGCGCCAGCGCCGCCTCGTCCGCGGGCAGCTCCAGGCGCTTGAGCCCCTCGCACAGCAGCGCCCAGTCCTCGTCCAGCGCCCCCAAAAGGGCGGGCAGGCGCAGGGGATCGTCTTCCCGGGCCAGCCAGACATCCGCCTCCCGGACGAGCGCCTCGCCGGGCAGAAGCCGCCACAGGCTGCCCGCGGGCTCCGCGCGAAAGCCCGCCCGCTCGAGATCGTGAAGCTGCGCGCTCGTCAGGGGCGCGTTGGTCACGTACAGGCCGCCTCCCCGGTCGCAGCGGAGAAACGCCCTCGGCCAGGCGCCGCAGATGATCGCCTCGGCTCTTTCGCGCCAGGGAGCGGCCATCCCGTCAGCTCCTTTTCAGCCGCCGGGCGGCCAGGCGATAGAGCGTGCGCACCTGGCGGGAGCCCAGCAGGTACTCGATGCAGCCGTACGCGGCCAGCGGCACGCCCGCGCACACGGCCAGGCGCAGGAAAATCATGCCCGCGCCGTACGCCCTGGGCAGCAGGCGGTTCAAAAACAGGCACACCAGCGCGCAGCACAGCGCGCCCACGCCGATCTTGAGCAGCTCCTCGAGCGACTCGCGCCCGCCGATGCGCCCCAGCTTTTTGCGCAGGCGTACGAGCAGCAGCGCCGCGCCCACCCCGGCCGACAGCGACGTGGCCAGCGCAAGGCCGCCCACACCCATTGCCCTGACCAGGATCAGGTTGAGCGCGATGTTGAGCAGCACGGTAAGAAGCGAATTGTACAGCGTGGTGCGGGTGTCCTGCAGCGAATGAAAGGCCCGGTTGAGCATGTCGCGCGCGCCGAAGAAGAACACGCCGAGCACGTAGAACAGAAACGCGCTGGCCGTGACGGCGACCGACTGATCGGAGAACGCGCCGCGCTGATAGACCAGGCGGATGACGTCGGTGGACAGAATGGCGCATAGCAGGATGATCGGCAGCAGCACGAGAGAGAGCAGCTCCAGGCACTGCATGACGATTCGCGACACGCCCTTTTTGTCGTGCTCGGCGGCGCGTACGCTCATCCTGGAGAACATGACCGTGGTCAGCGGGTAGACCAGCACGCCGGTCATGAAGATGATCAGCTTGTAGCCGTAGTTCATGCCGGAGAGGCAGCCGGCGGGCAGCGTCGAGGCCAGCGAGCGGTCGATCAGGTGGTTGAGCTCGTTGACCGCCATGCTCAGGATGGCCGGGGCGGCCAGCGCCAGCATGCGGCGGATGACCGGGCTTTTGTATTCGAAGCGAAGGGAATAGCTGTACTGGCCGCGCAGGAAGGGCAGAAGCACCAGCATCTGCAGGACGCCCGAGACGAACACGCCCCAGGACAGCGCCGTCGCGCCGTATTTTTTGCCCAGCGTGGCCGCGGCGAGTATCAGGCAGAAGTTCAGCGGAAAGCCGGTCAGCTGCGCGGCGATATACTTCTCCCGCGCGTTGAGCAGCGAGGCGAGCACGATCGAGGTCACCAGGAACAGAAGAGAGGGCAGCATCACCCGCAGCTGACTGGCGATCAGCGCGCGCGTTTCGGCCTCATAGCCCCAGTAGGTCAGCTGCACGATCGGGCCGGACAGCAGCATCATCAGCACGGAAATGGCCAGCGCGGCCAGGATAAACAGGTTCACCACGTTGCTGACGAAGCGGTTCGCGCTCTTTATGCCCTTCTCCCTGCGCCGCTGGATGTAGAGCGGAATCAGCGTGGAGGAAATGCACGAATTGAACAGCAGCACCGGCACATAATACAGCCCGTAGGCCGCGTTGTACGCGTCCATCTGCGCGCCGGTGCCAAAGCACGCCGCGAACACGATTTCCCGAATGAATCCGACCGCCTTGCTGACGAAAATAATCAGCGTGACGGCCATGGTGGCGCGCAGCGCGCCGCCCGCCTTCTTTGCCAAACGATCAGCCCCTTTGCTTCACGATATGCTTATTCATCAGCTTATTATATCACGTTTCCGGGCTTCTGCCAAGTCCCGCTGCGCAAAGAAGGCGCATAGCCGGGCGGCGTATGGGAATACTGGAGAAAACGGTTTTTGGGAAGGAGGAAAAGCATGGGGGAGAAGCCGAAGCAGGAGCTTCTGCGCGGAAAGCTGATGAAAAGCCTTGACGAGAACCTGACGCGGTTTGAGGAGCTGTATTCGACGCCGCTCAACGGGGACGTGGTGACGCGGCTGTTCGAGTGCGGGGGAATGCGGTGCGCGCTGGTCTATCTGCAGGGCATGGCGCAGGAGAGGAGCATCGACCAGTTCATCCTGCAGCCGCTTCAGCGGGCGGATGCGGCGATGGGCGAAAAGCCGCTTGAGACCCTTCGCGAGCGCATGCTGGCCGTGGGCGAGGCGGAAACGTGCGAGCTTGTGCAGGAGGCGAACCGGGGAATACTGGACGGCAGGACGCTGCTGCTGGCAGACGGGTGCGCAGGGGGACTGCTGCTGGCCACGCAGGGGTACCCTCAGCGCGGAGTCGACCGCACCAATACCGAGTCGGTCGTGCTGGGGCCGCAGGAGGGCTTTGTGGAAAACCTGCGCACCAACATCACGCTGATTCGGCGCATCGTGCGCAGCGAGTCGCTGATCGGGGAGACGCTGTCGGTGGGCACGGCGCTGCCCACGCGGGTGAGCCTGATGTATCTGGACGGGGTGGCGCGGCCGGAGCTGATCGCCGAGCTCAAGCGGCGGATACTGGCCATCGACGCGCCCATGTGTCCGGGCACGGGCGAGCTGATGCAGTGCATCGAGGACAATCCGCACTCGCTGCTGCCCCAGCTGCTGGAGACCGAGCGGCCCGACCGCGCGGCCAGGGCGCTGTGCGACGGGCAGCTGGCGCTGCTGGTGGACGGCTCGCCCTACGCGCTGATCGCGCCGGTCACGATCTTTCACCTGCTGCACGCGCCGGACGATACCTTCATGCGCTGGCAGTACGGCTCGTTCGTGCGGGTAATCCGGTTTCTGGGCGTGATCCTGTCGCTGCTGCTGCCCGGGGTGTACGTGGCGCTGACGCTGTTTCACCCGCACATGATCCCGATGGGGCTGCTGACCAGCATCGCCGAGACCCGCGCGGACGTGCCCTTCCCGATACTGGTCGAAATCCTCATCATGGAGGGCTCGTTTTACCTGATTAACGAGGCCAGCACGCGCATTCCCAACCTGATCGGCCCGACGATCGGCATTGTGGGCGCGCTGATACTGGGCCAGGCCGCTGTGGCCGCCTCGATCATCAGCCCGATACTGATCATCGTGGTGGCGCTGACCGGCCTGGGCAACTACGCCGCGCCCAATTACGGCATGGGCATCGGGCTGCAGATCATCCGGCTGGGGTTCATACTGGCCGGGGCGCTGATGGGGGTGTACGGCATCATACTGACCAGCAGCGCGGCGCTGTGCTACCTGGCGAGCATGCGGTCGCTGGGGCAGCCCTACCTCGCGCCGATTGCGCCCTGGCGGCCGCACAATCCGGACGTGCTGGTGAGACTGAGCCTGAAAAGGCAGACGCGCGCGCTGTTTTACGCCCGCCCGGATCAGTGGATCTATCGGGAGGGGCCGCGCGGGAAGGGGGAAGCATGACCATCGACAAAAAATCGGCCGGCGCGCTGGGGGTGATCGGCGTGGGGTTCAAGCTGTGCTACGCGCTGATCATCGACACGCCGCAGCTGACCGGGGCCTTCGCGCTGACGCATCTGGTCGGGGCGCTGGGGTTTTTGCCGGCGCTGCTCTCGCTCGGGCTGCTGGAAAGGCAGTATCCGGGCGCCGAGCCGGAGGAACTGCTGGCGCGCGCGGGCGGCAGGGCGGGGCGCGGGGCGTACTATGTGCTCCTGTCGCTGTTTCTGCTGGTCAGCGCGGCGCTGAGCGCGGCCGAGCTGATCGACGTGGCTACCTATATCGCCCTGTCCGGTCAGAGCAAGAACTGGCTCAATGTGGCGACGGTGGCGGCGGTCTGCGCGTGCGCGCTGTGCGGGTGCCGGGCGGTGGCCGGGGCGAGCCGGGTGCGGGTGCTGCTCCTGCCGCTGCTGCTTCTGCTGATCGTGGCGGTGCAGTACCACTCGTTCGTGCCCCGGTGGCTGCTGCCGCTGCTGGCCGACGGCGCGGAGGCGATCGGGCGGGAGGCGGTCGCCCTGGCGGGGGTGAACATGCTGCTGGTGCCGATCTGGATGCTCTGCGGCTCCTGGCGCACGGCGGCGTGTACCTATGGCAAGGTGACGCTGTTCACGCTGACCGTGGCGCTCTTCTACGGCATGCTCGCGCCCACCATGCCCTTTGCGCAGCACACCCGGTTTTTCCGCCTGGATACGCTGCTGTCCAACGGACGCACCAGCCTGTCGCTGCAGCTGCCGCACATGATCGTGGTGTACACAGGGCTTTTAACCGGCGCCTGCTTCTGCCTGAGCATGTCGGCGCGGCTGCTCGGCCGGTGCTTCCCGCGGGTGAAGGAGCAGCGGTTCGTGCTGGCCGGGGCGGCGTGCGTGCTGGGCCTGCTCTACACCCCGGTCGCGGCGCAGGAAAACGCCTGGCTCATCCGGGCGGTCTCGTATCCCGCGCAGCTCGCGCCGCTGTGGGCGCTGACGATTTCGGGCGCGGTCAGAAGGAGGGCGGCGCGCGCATGAAGAGAGTACTGGCTGCGCTGCTCGCGCTGGGAACACTCGCGCTGACCGGGTGCGCGGGCGACGCGTCCTCTCAGGTGGAGAGCCAGGCCTACGCGCTCTCCCTGGGCGTGGAAAAGCTGGGGGAAAAGGAATACCGGCTGACCGCGCAGATCCCTTCGCTGGGCGGCAGATCCGAAAGCGGCCGCAAGGAGGGGGGAGGCAGCAATTCGAGCGACGACTACCTGATTACCTCGGCGGTGGGCAGGAGCTTTACCGAGGCGCTGGACATGCTGACGGCCACCGTGCCCTACTCGCTGCAGCTTTCGCAGCTCAAGACGGTGGTCTTTTCCGAGGAAACGGCCCGCGACGAAGGCTTCAGCGAGATCCTGCGCGAAATGGTGTTCACCTATCAGCTCTACGCCGCCGCCAGCTGCATCGTCTGCCGGGGCTCGGCCAAGGATTTTCTCGAGGCGCAGCGCCCGGTCATCGGCACGCGGCTCTCCCGCGCCATGACGGCGGAGCTGGAGCACTATCAGAGCCTGGGCTACACGCCCTCCTCGACGCTGGCCGACGTGTTTTACGCGGTCACGTCGATCTACGGCGACCCGGTCGCCATACTGGCCGCGCGCTCCGGCGAGCACACCGACGGTCATCCCGCCCGGCGCATGGGCGACGAGCTGCCCGGCGAAATCGACCGGGACGGCCCCAATCAAAACGAATACCTCGGCCTGGCGCTGTTCAGGCGGGGCAGCATGGTGGGTACGCTGACCGGCGCGCAGACCAAGCTGGTCGGCATGCTCTCCGGCCGGCTCAACGCCTTCAGCTACAGCTGTCAGGACGTGGTGGTGCGCATCCGCGTCCTGAAGGGCCCCCAGATCCGCGTGGATCTCTCGGGCGACGCGCCGCAGATCGACGTGGCGCTTTCCCTGCGCGTGCTGGCCACCGACCGCTTTCCGAAGCGGGAGGTCATCCAGCGGCAGATGCTGGACGAATTGAACGAGGTCACCGCGATTTGTCAGCGCCTGAGCGTAGATCCCTTTAACTACGCGCTCTACGCCGCGTCCCAGTTCCTGACCACCCGCGCCTGGCTGGACTACGCCTGGCAGGAGCGCTTTCCTCAGGCGCAGGTCAGCTATCAGCTTTCCTTTTCCGAGGCGCAGACCTGACGGACAGAAAAAAGACCACCGGCTGTGCGGCGGTCTCAGCTTGTCAAAAAGTTTTGACAAGCTGGTGGACGGGGAAGCAAGCTCCCCCGCCACGGCCACCCTCACCAGTTTTTGCTGAAATCTAAGA
>CAKUFB010000171.1 GCA_934647145.1 uncultured Clostridia bacterium | reverse complement strand
CACCAGCACCATGTGGGTGGAGGCGATGTCGAATTCATCGCGCAGCTTGGTATTGGCGATGACGTACTCGATGTCCTCGGGCAGGCACTGACCCATGTCGTAGTAGACCTCGTCGTTGGTCTTGGCATAGCCGTAGTAGGCCGGCGGAACCAGCGCGACGAACAGCGCAAGGAAGACCGGGAAGACCTTCGTTACGCCGCGGGACAGCCTGGTCATGTCCGGAATCAGCGAACGGTGCTTGGTCTTCTGCAGCGGCTTATCGAGCACCAGAATCATGGAGGGCAGGATGGTCACGCAGCCCAGCACGCCCAGCAGCACGCCCTTGGCCATCACCAGACCCAGGTCGCGGCCCAGCGTGAAGGTCATGAAGCACAGCGCCGCGAAGCCCGCGATGGTGGTGATCGAGCTGCCGATGACGCTGGTCAGCGTCTCGTGAATGGCGACCGCCATGGCTTCTTTATTGTCCGAATACTTTTCGCGCTGCTCGTTGTAGCTGTGCCACAGGAAGATGGAGTAGTCCATCGTCACGGCCAGCTGCAGCACGGCGGACAGCGCCTTGGTGATGTAGGAAATCTCGCCGAAGAAGTAGTTGGTGCCCATGTTGATGAGAATCGACATGCCGATGCTGGCCAGGAACACGAAGGGCACCAGCCAGCCGTCCAGGAAGATCATCATCGCGGCGCAGGCGCACACCACGGCCAGCGCCACGTAGATAGGCTCCTCGCGCTCGCACAGATCCTTGAGGTCGGTGACCAGCGCGGACATGCCCGACACGAAGCACTGCCTGCCGGCGATGCTGCGGATCTCGCGGATGGTGTCCATCGTCACGTCCTCCGAGGTGGCCGAGTCAAAGAAGACGGCCATCATCGTGGAGTGATCGGTGTTGAACTCGTCGTAGAGCTGATCGGGCAGCATCTCCATCGGCAGGGAGAGGTCGGCGAGGCTGTCGTACCAGACCACGCTGTCCACATGCTCCACCTGCTCGAGCTTCGCCCGGAGCGCCGCGACGTCCCTGGGCTCCATGTCCTCGATGACCAGCAGCGAGAACGCGCCCTTGCCGAAATCCTCCGTCAGCTCATACTGGCCGACGACCGTATCCATGTCGTCCGGCAGATAGTCCAGCATATCGTAGTTGATTCGGGTGCCCGCCATCCCCAGGAAGGAGGGAACCATCAGAATCAGCGCCACAATCAGAATCGCTGCGCGGTGCTTGACCACCGCTTTGGAAAAACGCATCGCTTCATCCTGCCTTTCTTACTTTTCCTCGTAAACGCCCTCAATCACATCGGCCTGCTGACCCTTGACGATCTTCACGGCGCACAGCGCGGTGATCAGGTTCAGCACGCCCTCGGCCAGCAGGGAAATCCCCATCAGCACGGTCAGCGTCTGCGCGCTTTCCACCGGCCGGAAGGTCAGCGCCACGCCCACCAGGCCGGTCACCACGGCCACAATCAGCATGAGCCACCAGGTTCGCAGCCCGAACCTGCGCGCGTCGAGCGCCATCTGCAGCTTGAACAGGCCCTCGCACATCACCGCGATGCCCAGCACCAGGCACAGAAAGCTCATCGCGCGGTCGGGACTGGACAAAATCACGCAGCCCAGCACCAGAAGCAAAATACCCAGCGCCAGGTCAAACTGGAACGCCAGCCGGTACAGGTCTCGCGAGAAGTAGCCCAGCAGCTTCACCAGCCCCAGCACAATCAGCATCACGCCGCTGGCAATGCCGATGGCCGTCACCGACAGCCCGGGCCAGATCATCAGCACCACGCCCAGCGCGCACAGCAGCACGGACATCACCACGTAGCTGATCTTCGCCGCCTGAATGGAATGAATGGAACGCGTCATAATCGCACCTCCCTTTTAATGGTACGAGTATACCATTCCATGGAAAAAAAGAAAACGGACACATTTTCTGCCCTGTTCAAAAAGCAGTCAACGCGTCCGTATTGCTCAGTTTTTAGACACTTTACTGGATTTGTCCGGTATATTTTCCCCCGGCCTGCTCGACGATCCGCTCCAGCGTCCCCCTGCGCAGCTCGCACAGCCGCAGCATGGAGGCCTTGAAATCGTCCTTCAGGCCGCCGTCCAGCCATTCGACAAACAGGCCGAAGCACTGGCATCTGTGCGCCTGAATCAGCACCTCGCGATCCAGCTCGCTCATCCCGCTCATGTCAAACGCCGTGTCGAACATGCGCCTGACCACATAGTCGCACATTTTCATCAGGTAGCGCTCGTAGATGTCCTGGTTGGATGAATGATAGATGTGCATGGTGGGCTTTTTATACTGCAGCACAAAGCCGATGGCGACGCTCAGGCACTCCTCGAGCGAGCCGATGCGGGTGCCGTCCTGCACCAGCCGGTCCACCATTTCGCGCACGATTGCCTCGACCAGCGCCGGAATGTCCTCGAAGTGATAGTAGAAGGTGTTGCGGTTGATGCCGCAGGCCTCCACGATGTCCTTTACCGTGATCTTGCTCAGCGGCCGTTCCTCCAGCAGTCCGAGGAACGCTTCCATAATCGCCTTGCGCGTAAACGACGCCATCTCCACAGCCCCTTTCGAATGTCTTCCATTACAGGTCGATTATACCATATTTCATCGGGGCGCTGCAAGTAAATCTTTCCCAGCCGGATTTCGCGGAAAAAGGGCTCCGTCTCAGCGCGCTGTACCGCCTGCGCATGGGAGGGCGAAAAAAGCGCCGGAGAGCCTGCCTGAAAAGCAGTCCCCGGCGGTTGTCATTTACCCCAGCGCCCGCAGCGCGGCCATGTACGCCGCCGTGCCCAGCACGATACTGGGCAGCGTTTTGTGCTTCCATTTATACGAGAGCGCCGCGGCCAGCACGCCGATCGCCTGCGGAATGCCGATGCGCACCGGGCTGGCGAAGCCGTCCTTCAGGCAATAGACCACCAGCACGGCCATCATCGCGCCGGGCAGCGCGTCGCCCAGCCGCGCCAGCCAGCCGGGCATCGACCGCTGACCGCGGAAGAACAGAAACGGCAGCGCGCGCATCAGCAGCGTACACAGCGCGGAAACCGCAATCGCAATCCACAGGCTCGCCGTCATGCCTTCGCCCCCTTTCGATTCCGCACGACCAGCACCGCCGACGTGGCCAGCAGCGCCGGCAGCATGAAGCTGCCCGCCCCGAAAATCGCCAGGCAGACCAGCGCGACGCCCGCGCCGCAGAGCGACGGCAGGTGCGAATCCGCCCTTTCCCACCGGTCGATCAGCAGAATCACGAACAGCGCGGTCATGCAGAAGTCGATTCCGGTCAGGTCCCACGGGACCACCTGCCCCGCCAGCGCGCCCAGCAGCGTGCCTGCCTGCCAGTACAGGAAGCTGAGCACCGCCAGGTAATACATCACGTCCGACCGGTCGGGCAGCTCCCTCGGCAGGGCGCAGCTGACGGCGTAGGTCTCGTCGGTCATCGAAAAGATCATCCAGGGCTCGCGGCGGCCCATCCGGCGAAACTCGTCCACGAAGCTCAGGCTGTAAAACGCCTGCCGGCTGTTCATCAGCAGCGCGGTCAGCGCCACCACGCTCACCGGCGCGCCGGCCGCCAGGAAGGTGATCAGCACAAACTGAAAGGCGCCCGTGTACACCGCCCCGCTGATCAGCAGCGAGACGTACCAGGCAAAGCCCTTTTCGCTCATCAGCACCCCGTACGCCGTGCCGATGAACAGATAGCTGCACAAAATCGGCAGCGAGCGGGTAAACGCCTCCCTCAGGGCGCGCCTGTTGATTTTCATCGCATGTCCTTTCTCAGGTAAGCGGAGACGCATAGGCGACCGGCTCCCGCGCGTGGTTGGTCTTTTTCAGGGAACAGGATACCGCAAACCGCATCCCGCTTCAACGCGGGTTCGGTTAGCATGTGTGAAAGAAACGCCTCACTCCTGCGCGGCGACGGCGCGGGCGTGCTCTGCCTTGATTCGGGCGAGCAGGTCGGGGTCGGTCAGCAGGTCGAGCGCGGTCAGGGCCAGCGCCTTCGCGCCCAGGGCGATACTGGCCAGGCCCTTTTCGGAGCAGGCCGCGTCGCGGAAGGCCTCGCTGTGCGCGGGAATGCCCGCCTCGCAGATGGAGATGTGCGGCTGGATGGTGGGCACGACCTGGGAGATGTTGCCCACGTCGCTGGAGCCCATCTCGTCCTGCGCGGTCGCGGGGCGCACGCGCTCGCCGAACTCCTCCAGGTGCTTTTGATAGACCGCGTCGAAGGAGGGCGTGACCACGGTGTTCTCCACGCGGTTCTGGTAGGGCTGCAGCCTGCCCCTTGCGCCGGTCATCGCCGCCGCGCCCTCGACCACGCGCACCGCCTTCTGATAGACCGACTCGAGCCTCGGCGCCGTGGCCGCACGCAGGTAGAACTTGGCCTTGGCGTAGTCGGGCACGATGTTGGGCGCGTCGCCGCCGCTGACGATGACGCCGTGGATGCGCACGTCGCTCGTCAGGTGCTGGCGCAGGGCGTTGAGGCCGTTATAGGTCAAAATCAGGCCGTCCAGCGCGTTGATGCCGTCCTGCGGGCTGCTGGCCGCGTGCGCCGCCCTGCCCCAGAACTCGACGTCCACCGGCGCGCACCCCAGGCTCCTGGTCGTCAGGACATGCTCGCCCGCGCCCGGATGCACGCACAGCGCCGCGTCCACGTCGCTCAGGTACCCCTCGCGCACGAAGCTGCCCTTGGCGCTGCCGTTTTCGCCGCCCTCCTCGCCGGGCGTGCCGTACACGCGCACCTCGCCGCCCACCTCGTCCACGACCTGGCGAAGCGCCGCCGCCGCCAGCGCCGAGGTCGCGCCGAACAGGTTGTGCCCGCACCCGTGCCCCAGGCCGCCCAGCGCGTCGTACTCGGCCAAAAACACCACGACCGGGCCAGCCTTTTTGCCCTTATAGCGCGCGTCGAAGCCGGTTCGGTGCCCGGCCACGTCCACCTTTACCTCAAAGCCCTCCCGCCTGAGCTGCTCGGACAGCGTTTCGCAGGCGAAAAACTCATAGTTGCTGACCTCCGGCCGCGCGTGAATCTCCCGCGCAATCCGCTGGTAGGTTCCCAGCTGCCGGTCTACATATTCGACGATCTTTTCACGATTCATATTCATCCTCCAAGGGTCGGCAGTGCCGACAGCCGGTTGCTGCCGCGGGTTCTATTGACGAATTCGGGAAGCATAGATTGGACTTCCCGAATTCTGCGAATCCCGATTGCTCTCGGCATTTCCTCTCGAGCTCTCCCGAAAAGCACTTTGATCCACATTACACATTACTAAACCGATATGTGACTCCCCGAATGCGAGGGTGGTCTTGGAAGGGATGCGCCGGGGAAAATGCCTTGAAACCGGCCTCTCCCGAAGCGCACGCAAAGGCATATTGTGAAAGAAGCATGCGGCTTCCCGAGCGCGGGGTCAGTCCGGACAGGACTGAAGCAGCCAAACGCAGCGCGGTTTTCTCGGTGAAGCTGCTTATTGCAGTGGCTTCTGGCAAGGCGCGCTCTCCTATCGCCTTCTCCTGAACAGCGCGCGGTTGGTGGCGCGGCGAGCCAGGAAGTTGCCGAGGGTCTGCAGCGCGAAGACGATGAACAGCAGCAGCAGCACGCAGACGTTCACGATGTCGGAGTAGTGCTGATTCTGGCCGTAGTTGATGGCGAAGCTGCCGATGCCGCCCGCGCCGACCGCGCCGGCCATGGTGGTCAGGCCGATCAGGCTGATAGCGGTCACCGTGGTGACGCGGATGAGCTCGGGCACCGCCTCGTGCAGGTACACGCGGAAGATCAGCCCCAGCGTACCGCTGCCCATGCTGCGCGCCGCCTCGATTTTGCCCCTGTCCACGCCGGAGAGCGCGACCTCGACCTGCCGGGTGTAGAAGGGCACGGTGCCGAACACCAGCGGCAGAATCGCGCCCTTCACGCCGATGGCCGTGCCGACCAGCTTGCGCGTGAGCGGAATCAGGAAGATCAGCAGAATCAGAAACGGTATCGAGCGGAAGACGTTGACCACGAAATTGGTGACCTGATAGACGATCAGGTTCTGCGCCACGCCGTCCTTGCGGGTCGTCACCAGCACCACGCCCAGCGCCAGGCCGATGACGAAGGCGATCATGCCCGCCTTGAAGAACATCTCCGCCGTGGCGCTGCAGCTGGTCAGGAACCGGTCAAAGTAGGT
>CAKUFB010000170.1 GCA_934647145.1 uncultured Clostridia bacterium | reverse complement strand
CGGTGTAGGTGAAGAAAGCGTTCAGGCCCATGCCCGGCGCCTGCGCAAACGGCGTGTTGGACAAAAAGGCGGTCAGCGCGGAGCCGATGGCCGCGGATACGCAGGTGGCGACCAGCACGGCGGTGTATTCCATGCCGGTGGCCTTGAGGAAGTCCGGGTTGACGAAGATGATGTAGGCCATCGCGAAGAAGGTCGTGACGCCCGCCAGAATCTCCGTGCGGACGTTGGTGTGGTGTTCCTTGAGCCTGAACAGCTTTTCCATAATAGCGCCTCCATAATGATGTGATCCCTCGGCGGGAGCAAACGTTTCCATTGTATGGATGTGGCGCAATTTTGTCAAGCACGGCTATATTAACAATTTCGTAAAAACGGAACGTTCCATGGCACGCGCCCGCGTAACGTTCGAAGCCTCCGGAACAAAGCGCTCAGTGACCGGAAACTTTCCCGCACAGACAGCGCTCGAGCAGCACGCCCTCCCGCGCGGGCGTTCCTGCCGAAAGCGTGAGGGCAATGACCGAGCTGAGGAAGCGCGTGGTCTCGCGCGCGGCCCCGGTAAGCGGCATGCCCTGAAGGAGCCGCCCGGTCAGGCAGGCGGTGAACAGGTCGCCCGTGCCCGGATAGGCGGCGGGAAGCAGCTCGTAGGGGATGATGGTCACCTCGCCTCCCGAATACACCGCGTTGGCCGTCCCCTGCCCGACGGGCGCGCCGGTGACGACCGCTTCGCGTGCGGGCAGGCGGGAGCACAGCGAGCGAAGCGCTTCGGGGGAGAGGGGCGCGTCCGAATATTCCGCGCCGGCGAGCAAACAGGCCTCGGTCCAGTTGGGGGTGATGAGGTCGGCGTCCCCGCACAGCGCGCGCAGGCGGCCGGGCAGCTCCTCCGGCAGGCCTTGATACAGACGTCCATGGTCGGCCATCGCCGGGTCGACCACCTTGAGCGCCTGACGCTGCCAGGCGAGCAGCTCGCGCGCGATCTGCACCTGCTCGCAGGAGGCCATGTAGCCGGTGACGACCGCGTCGAAGCGCAGATCGAGCGAGCGGTAGTGGGCGATCGCTTCCTTCATAAAGCCGGTCAGGTCAACTGCCGCCGGCCGGCCGAAGCCCCCGGTATGCGCGCTGAGCGCCGCGGTAGGCAGGGGGACGGCCTGCACGCCCAGCGACGAGAGCGCGGGCAGCGCGACGGTCAGCGAGCAGCGCCCCAGGCAGCTTAAGTCCTGCACGATGAGCGCGCGGGGTATCCGGTTATTTTGCGTTTCCAAAGTACTTCTCCATTTCCGCGTCGGTGAGGCTGCAGGCCTCCTGAATGTAGCCCAGCAGCTTGTCCCTGCGGGTCTCGACGAACTCCCTGAGCGAGGAGACGTATTTTTCCCACTTGGCGACGGAGCCGAACGTCCAGCGCTCAAACATCTGCTGCATCTCGGGGCGGAGCAGGTCATGCTGCGCGTCGATCCAGGCAAGCACGTTGTCGGTCGTCCACTGCTCGCTCATCAGCTCGCCCAGGCGGGTCAGGAACCTGTCCTTAAACGCCTCGTTTTTGATGCAGTAGGCGAACAGCGCGTTGTCGGCCCTGCCGTACCAGCCCGCGCCCTCCGGATTCATCCAGCGCTCCATGGAGTTCACGTCGTTGAAGAAGGCGAAGTCGAAGTCGAACACGATCCACCGCCAGCGGCCGTCGCCGTTCGCGTCGCGGTAGCGCCGGATGCCGATGTCCTGGTTGCCGGTATACACCAGCAGGGCGCTAAAGTCGATGTAATTGTCCAGGTCAACCTGCGTATTGACGTATTCAAGGTCGGCGTCGGTCGCGTCGGGATGCTCCCTGAGCCAGGCCTTGAGCTCCTTGTAGGTGGCGTTGCTGCCGGCGAGCACGGTGTCGTCCTTGACCAGGGACAATCCGCTCTTGTCGGTCAGGCCGAGGTGCTGGGCCAGGTAGGTGGTGTTGATGCGCTCGCGGAGCTCGTACTGGCCGTAATACTGGCCGTTTAAGTACATCACGCACACCTCGCTTTCCTGGTTGAGCAGTCCGGCCTGCCTGGCCAGGTAGGCGCCCAGCGTGTCGCGCATCCTCGCCCGCACGCCGTCCTGGCCGCCCGCGCGCAGCACCAGCGACTGGTACTCGGTATAGGGCAGGCCGTCGAAGACCGCCGCCTCGAAGCGGTTGCCGTCGTCATAGCAGCTGCGGGCGATCACCTTGAAGGACTTCTGATCCAGCTCGCGGGACAAGGAGCCGTGTACCTTGAAGCCGCAGCCGCGCGACACCTGCTGCGTGCCGTCGGGCAGGTAGATTTCCACGTGCGCGTCTCGCTCCCAGCTCTTGTTCCAGAAGTTGGCGCTCCGGTCGCTGCCGTAGAGTATGCCCGCGTCGCGCGAGTACAGGTTGTCCGGGTCGGACACCACCGACACCACCCGCACCGTGTGGGACACGCCGAACAGGTAGGTCTGGGTGTTGGCATAGGAGGGCATCGCGCCGTCCGCGAAGGAGGCCGCGCGCACGACCGTGCTCGAGGAGAGGGTGATCGGGCCGGTGTAGAGCGCGGAGGAGGTGGTCGGGTCGGTGCAGTCGAGGGTGTAATAGATCGTCTCCCCGGGCGCGCAGTTCAGCTCCAGCGTCACCGTTTCGCCCGCGCCGAACACGCCGCCCGCCTGCGAGAAGGCCGGCTTTTCGCAGCGGTATGCGTAGCCCAGGGCGGCGTTCGCCTCGCCGGGGGTGGCGGCGTCCATGAAACAGAAGCCGTCGCGGCCGGACACGCGGCCGTAGGACACGTCGCCGTACTGCCTGGGCAGGGTCACGCGGTCGATCAGCGCGCCGGAGGGCGCGCACAGGGTCAGCGTCTCGCCGCCCGCGCCCGAGAGCTTGAAGGAGGCGTGGTAATAGCCGTTTCTGTCGGCGGTCTCGAAGGTGTAGCCCGACAGGAAGACCACCAGATAGCTGTTCGCCTTGATGGACGCGCCCTGCGGGAACTGCCACTTGCGGGGGTGGGAGGACTTGTCGGAGATGCCGTAGCCGGACAAATCGATCGCGCTTCCGGTCGAGTTGTAGATCTCCACCCAGTCGTAGGACGAGCTGCCCTTGACGATCTGCGTGGTCGAGGCCATGACCTCGCTGATCACCAGGCCGGTCGAGGCGTGGGATGCGCGGAAGGCCGCGTCCAGCTGCGCGGCGCTTTCGGGGGTGTTGGGCAGGCCGGGGGTGGGGGAGACGGTCGTGACCCACGCGCCGTTGACCTTGCTGATCGACAGGTCGACCGCCGCCTGATCCCAGGAGACCTGATCGACCGCCTCGCCGTTTTTAAACAGCGTGACGCTCTCGCCTTCCTTGGAGAGCCTGAACGGGGCGCACAGCAGGCCGTCCCGCTCGCCGTCCGTGCCGTCCGCGTAGATGACCAGGTACTCGTCCGCGCCCAGCGTTTTCTGCGGGAAGGCCCACTTGCCGGGCTTGCCCGGGTCGTCCGAGAGCGAATAGGCCGACAGATCGACCGGCCGGTCGGAGGTATTGTGAACCTCGATGTAGTCGCTCTTGCCGTCCAGGTAGGTGGCGTTGCGCGGCATGACCTCGCTCAGCTCCAGCGCGTCGGAAACCGCCTGCTGCGCGAAGATCGCCTCGTTTTCCCCGGTGTTGGGCAGGGCGGGGGAATAGCGCGCCGAGACCGTCCACTCGCCGGTCTTGCCGTCCCGCTTGTAGCAGGTATTGGCGGCCAGCGCGGGAATCTCTACCTGATCGCGCACCTCGCCCGCCGGGTCGCACAGCGTCAGGCCGTCGCCCGAGGAGCTGATCTTGAACTTCGCCTCGTAGGCGTACCCGGCCACGGCGGTGTTTTTGCCGCTGGCGTACACCAGCGCGCACTCGCCCGGCCTCAGCAGCTGCGCGGGGAAGGAGAAGACCTTCGACGCGTCGTCCGTCTTGCGCACCGTCCAGCCGCTCAGGTTGACCGCGCTCGAGCCGCGGTTCGTGACCTCGAACCAGTCGTAGTAGTCCCCGCGGGAGTCGGGAAAGGCCGAGGTGTTCTTGCTCATCACCTCGTTGATCGCCAGCTCATCCCCGGCGTAGGGCGATTCGGCGGTCTGCGCGTCCCCGCCCGCAAGGGGCAGGTACTGCGCCGCAAAGCCGCCCGCCAGCAGCAGAAGCATCGCCAGAAACAGCGTCATCTGTTTTTTCATATGACAAACCTCTCTCGGTAAAGCAGATAAATATACATTTACATTATAGCGCATGCGTCCGCGCAGGGGAAGACGTCCGCAATAATATTGCGTTAACTCTGCCCGCCCGCCCGGTTGCGCCGCCGGGGAATCCGTGCTATAATAAATAAAAAAAGCCTTCCGGGGAGTTGGAGGACGCAAATGAAACTGGTTTCATGGAACGTGAACGGCCTGCGCGCCTGCGCGGGCAAGGGCTTTATTGACAGCATGCTGGCGCTGGACGCGGACGTGATCTGCCTGCAGGAAACCAAGCTGCAGGAGGAGCAGCTGGACGTGGCGCTGCCCGGCTATCAGGTCTATTTAAACTGCGCCGAAAAGAAGGGCTATTCGGGCACGGCGATCTACACGCGCGTCGCGCCGCTGGCCGTCGAAAAGGGCATGGGGCTGGCGGAGCACGACCGCGAGGGCCGCATCCTGCGCGCCGAGTTCGAGGACTTCCAGCTGATCAACTGCTACACGCCCAACTCGCAGAAGGAGCTGGCGCGCCTTGACTACCGCATGAAGTGGGAGGACGACTTCCGCGCCTTCCTGACCCGGCAGGACGCCCGCAAGCCGGTGATCCTGTGCGGCGACCTGAACGTGGCGCACGAGGAGATCGACCTGAAGAACCCGCGCACCAACCGCATGAGCGCGGGCTTTACCGACCAGGAGCGCGCCCGGTTCACGAGCCTGCTGGCGGCGGGCTTCATCGACAGCTTCCGGTACTTTCACCCGGACGCGGCCGGAGAGTACAGCTGGTGGAGCTACATTCGAAACGCCCGCGCCACCAACGCGGGATGGCGCATCGACTACTTCGTGGTCAGCCGCCGCCTGGAAAAGCGGATGCAGAGCGCCTGCATTCATCAGGAAATTTTCGGGTCGGACCACTGCCCGGTGGAGCTGGTGATTTCATGAACGTATACGACTTTGACAAGACCATCGTGCCATTTGACAGCACGGCGCTGTTTACCCGCTGGTGCCTGAAACGGTACAAAAAGACCTGGCCGCGCCTGATCCTCCTGATCGCGCCCGGCCTGGGCATGCTGCTGCGCCTGAGCTCCAGGGAGGCCTTCAAGCAATGCCTGTTTCAGGCCGTGTTTTCCGCGCCAAAGGACTTAAACGCCGAGCTTGCCGCCTTCTGGCAGGCGAATATCGGAAAAACGAACCGCTGGTACCTTGAACGGAAGCGGCCGGACGACGTGGTGATCTCCGCCTCGCCCGAGTTCATCGTGCGCCCGGCGCTCGAGAGACTGGGCGTGAGGACGCTGCTGGGCACGCGCATGGATTCCTCGACCGGCCGCATCGCCGGGCGCAACTGCCGCGGCACGGAGAAGGTCGTCCGCTTCCATCAGGCGCTGGGCGACGCGCGGGTGGACGAGTTTTATTCCGACTCGCGCTCCGACACGCCCATGGCCCGCCTGGCGAAGAAGGCCTATCTGGTGAAGGGCGAGTCGCTTTCGCCCTGGCCCCGGGAAAAGGACTGAAGACGCGCGAAGGGAGAAAAACGCATGAGAATCCTGCTGATACGCCATGCCGAGCCGGACTACGCCCGCGACTCGCTGACCGAGAAGGGCTTTCGCGAGGCGCAGCTGCTCAGCGACCGCCTGGTCAGGGAGTCGATCGACGATTTCTACGTCTCCCCGCTGGGCCGGGCGCGGGACACGATCCGCCCCACGCTGGAAAGGCTGGGCCGCACCGCCGAGACGCTTCACTGGCTGGCCGAGTTCCGCGGCTATGTCTACGGCCCCGAGGGCAAACGGATTGCCTGGAACCTCGCGCCGCAGTACTGGACGAAGCAGCCGCTGCTGTTCGACCGCGAAAGGTGGACGGATGATCCGCTGATCGCCACCGGCAACAGCGCCGAGATCTACCGCGAGACGGTCGAGGGGCTGGACGAGCTGCTCTCCCGCTACGGCCTGACGCGGGACGGCATGATGTATCGCTGCGAGAAGAACCCGCCCGTGACCCTCGCGC
>CAKUFB010000169.1 GCA_934647145.1 uncultured Clostridia bacterium | reverse complement strand
ACGCGTGACTTTCTGCTTTCGGGCGAGGCGCGGGCGGTGATCGTCGTGTGCGACGCGGCCTGCCTGAAAAGGAACCTTTTTCTGGCGCTGCAGGTCGCCGAGGCCGTGCCGCGCACCGTGGTGTGCGTAAACCTGCTGGACGAGGCGCGGCGCAGGCAGGTGTCGGTCGACCTTGAGCGGCTTTCGCGCGAGATGGGTCTGCCGGTCGCGGGCACCTCGGCGCGCAGCAAAACCGGCATCGGCGCGCTGATGGAAATCGCCCTGCGGGCGGAGCATCCCCGGCTGCGCGTCGCCTATGACGAGGCGATCGAGCGCGCGCTGGGCGGACTGATTCCGGCGCTTTCGGGGCTGCTGCCCGAGGAGGTGGACGCGCGCTGGGCGGGGCTGCGGCTGCTGTCAGGCGACCGGGAGACGCTCGCGGCGTTGAACCTGGACGCGCTGCTGGGCCTTGAGCAGGTGCGCGCCGCGCAGGAAATCGCCGGTCAGGCCGAGTCGGTGCGCTCGCGCGTGACGCAGACCCTGCACGAGCGGGCGCGCCGGCTGGCGGAGGCCTGCACCCGGCGGGAGGCGCGCGAACCGGCGGCTTATCGCGCCGACCGGCTGCTGACCGGGCGCGGGTTGGGGATTCCGGCGATGCTGGCGCTGCTTGGGCTGGTGCTGCTGACCACCATCGTGATGGCCAACGCGCCGTCTCAGTGGCTGAGCGCGCTGTTTGCCCGGCTGGGCGGGCAGATCGACCGCGCGCTCGCGCCCGCGCCCGGGTGGCTGCACGCGATGCTGTATCAGGGCGTGTACCGGGTACTGAGCTGGGTGGTGTCGGTCATGCTGCCGCCGATGGCGCTGTTCTTTCCGCTGTTCACGCTGCTGGAGGACGTGGGCTACCTGCCCCGGGCGGCGTTCAACATGGATCGCTGCTTTCAGGGCTGCCGGGCGTGCGGCAAGCAGTGCCTGACCATGATGATGGGGCTGGGGTGCAACGCGGTGGGCGTGTGCGGCTGCCGGATTATCGACAGTCCCCGCGAGCGGCTGATCGCGCTGCTGACCAACAGCCTGACCCCGTGCAACGGCCGCTTCCCGATGCTCATCGCGCTGTCGGGCGCGTTTCTGGCCGGGGGCGGGCCGCTGGCCTCGCTGAAGACCGCGCTGTGCCTGAGCGGGCTGATCGTGCTGTCGGTCGCGCTGACGCTGGGGCTGAGCCGCCTGCTGTCGGCGACGCTGCTTCGGGGGATGCCCTCGTCGTTCGCGCTGGAGCTGCCGCCCTATCGCAGGCCGCAGGTGGGCAAGGTGATCGTGCGCTCGCTGCTCGACCGGACGATCAGGGTGCTGGGCCGGGCGCTGGTCACCGCCGCCCCGGCCGGCGCGCTGATCTGGCTGCTGGGCAATGTGCGGATAGGCGGGATGAGCCTGCTGGCCCGGCTGTTTGCGCTGCTCGATCCGCTGGGGAGGCTGCTGGGCATGGACGGGGTGATGCTGTCGGCGTTCGTACTGGGCACGCCGGCCAACGAGATCGTGCTGCCCATCGCGCTGATGGGGTATCTGGGCGAGGGCACGCTGGTCGAGGCGGAAGGGCTGGCCTCGCTGCCCACGCTGCTGGCCGCAAACGGCTGGAACGCGCGCTTCGCCCTGTGCGCCATGCTGTTTTCGCTGTGCCACTGGCCGTGCGCCACCACGCTGCTCACCATCGCGCGGGAGACCCGCTCGGCCAAGTGGACGCTGCTTTCCGCGCTGCTGCCCACCCTGTGCGGCATGGGGCTGTGCATGCTGGCGGCGTGGATACTGTAGAGGGCATAGAGGCAGCGCCCGGCCGCATACACTGAAGCGTGACTGTATGAAACGGGAGGGATGGTATGCAGCCGACGCTCATTGCCGCCTCGGCGGTGCCCGGGCTGATCTACGTAAACGGCCGCCTGATCGGCGAGGTGGAGGAGGGGCGGCCGCAGACGCTGCCGGTGTCGCCCTTCGGGGCGGTGTATCTGGAGCACAGGCCGCTGGGCCGGTCGCATCTGCCGATGACGCAGCGCGTGACCTTTTCGGGCGGCAGGCCGGTGCCTGAAAGTCTGGAGCAGGCGCAGGGGGTGGAGGCGGTGCTCTGGCCGGGCAGTCTGCTGGAGGTGGAGCTGACCCCGGAGGACAGCATGTGCGGCCTGCCCCAGCCGGCGCGGCGGGAGAGCTACGACTGCACGCTGTGGGGCAACCGCCTGCACGTATCGGGCGAGGGGACAGACGCGCTGTGTACCCTGCCCGAGGGAGCGCGAATGCCCGAGGTGCTGTCCTCCGGCGCGCTGCCCTGTCTGAAAGGGGCGCTTGCGGGCGGAGGCGAGTACGTGCAGGTGTACGCGCCCGGGTTTAGCCATCTGCTGCTCAGCCTGACCGGCGAGCGGGTGCAGGTGGAGCCGGACGGCGGGGTGCAGGTGCTGGTCGACCCGCAGGATCTGGTGGGACACGCGCGCCTGGAGGTGTGGCAGGCCGGGGAAGCGGGCTGCACGCTGATCAGGCGGGAGCCGCTCTGGTCGCGGGGCGCGCCCTCCTGGCCGCGGAGCCCGCAGGACACCGCCCTGGCCGCGCTTCAGGCCGCTCAGCAGGGGCTGATGGACGAGGCGAGGGGGTATCTTCTGCCGATGGCGCCCTGCGAGCAGGCGCTCGAGCACGCCCGCTCAAGCCGCGGCTGCGTGCTGCTGCCCCGGCCGCTTCCCTCGGGAGAGCCGGGCATAGGACTGCTGCGCCTGGAAAACGACCACCTGCTGCGCGTGGAGCCGGTGCGCTATCGCGCCGAGCCCTCGCCCGGGCTGCAGGGGGCGTGGCGGCTGGCCGAGCTGGCGCTCGCGGAGTAAGGCATGAAAAGGCAGGCGGTGCCTGCCCCCTTGCTGCCGCCGGTTCTGGCGACAACTTCGGGAGCCACAGATTGAAGCCCCCCGAAGTCTGCGTTTTGAACCCCACCGCCCGCAGCGCGGCAAGGCTCACCTGAAAGGGGAGCTGTCTCCGAAGGGGACTGTGGGGTCGGCGCCTGGCCGGGGGACGCTATGGCCTCCGGCTTTTCGTTTTTTCACCCAGAGAACGCATGAGCGCCAGCACGAGCTGCCGGTTCGCTTCGCTCAGCCCCTGCCAGGCGTCCAGGAGCTCGTCCAGCTCTTCGGGCGGCGCGTTCTGTTCCTCCCGGAGCAGTTCGCTCAGCGAGACGCCCAGTCCGGCGCACAGCGCTTCCAGCGTGGGAAGGGTCGGTTCGGTGCCGCGCTCAAACATGTTGCGGATGGTTGACCAGGCCACGCCGGATTCCTTCGCCAGGCGATAGAAGCTCCAGCCGCGCGCCTTAAGCAGTGTCAGCAGCTTTTCTTTCACGTCCATGAGCGTCATCCTCCGGACAATATATTCGATAAGGGACATATAACACGAATAGTACTTGATATTGCGTGCAATATGGGATATATTCTTGCTTTGTAAAGGAGCGTTTTTGCCTGCATTTCGCGCGTTCTATTGCCTTTCATCGGGGCGTGGGGCGCTTCCATCCTGCCGCTCCTTTTGAGCGACCGATTGAAGGTGCTGTATGAGCACATATTCGATGTAGTTGGTCATGCTGCGATGCTCCTGCGCGGCCAGCTTTCCGATCTGGTCGAACACCTCGTCCGAAAGGCGCAGGGTGAAGACGCGCTTGCTGGTTGCCATTGATTGCTTCCTCCGTTTCTAATTACCCATTTTATTTTACAGCGGGGCGGAAGAAAAGTATGCGCTCATTGGGCAGTCAAGTGACATCACTTATCTGAAAGGAGAAGGCTTTATGATAGAGAAGAGCTGTTTCTTTATCGGACGCCGGGAGACGGGCGGCGAGGTGTACCCGGCGCTGCTGGAATGTACGGCGCGTCAGGCGGACGAGTACGGGATCGAGTCGTTTTTTGTGGGGCACCGAGGAGCCTTCGACGCGATGGCCGCCCGTGCGGTGCGCGAGGTGAAGAAAAGCCGGCCGCAGGTGAAGCTGTGGCTGCTGCTGTCCGTCTATCGGCCGGAGTGGGGTCTACAGCTTCCGGAGGGCTTTGACGGCAGCTTTTTCCCGCCGGGCATGGAGGCGGTTCCGCCCCGCTTCGCGCTCACGCGCGCCAATCAGTATATGGCGGCGAACTGCGCCTGTCTGATTGCCCATGCGCCGCATACGGCCGGAAGCGCGCAGAGGCTGCTTCGCTGCGCGCGGGAATTCGAAAAAAAGGGACAGCTGAGGGTGTGCCTGGTCTGAAACGCTTTACCCCCTTCGCCTTGCCATCGGGCGCGGAATGTGGTATGATATTCTTGTGAAAAAGTCGATAGGGGGAATCCGAATGCCCTTTTGCTGCTTTGCCGAGAGCTACCCGATGATGGGGGTGACTCCGGTGGAGAATCTGTTTATCCAGTCCTTTCTGCCCCAGGCGCCGGGCGACTATGTGCGCGTGTACCTGTATGGCCTGATGCAGTGCTATTACCCGGTGGCCGACATGACGCTCGAAAAAATGGCGCAGGCGCTGGGCGTGGAGCCTGAAACCGTGCGCGCCGCCTATACCTACTGGGAGCGGCGCGGCCTGGTCGAGCGGCTGCAGGACAAGCCGCCGGCCTACCGCTACATCCACCCGGTGTCCTCCATGATGAACGAGAGCGACCGCATGGACGAGCAGATCTACCGCTATCAGGATCTCAACGCCAAGCTGCAGCAGATGATCCCCGACCGGCCGTTCAGCGCGTCCGATTCGGATATCGTGTGCCAGTGGATCGAGGATCTGGGCCTGCCCGAAGAGGTCGTGCTGATCTTCGTGCGCCACTGCATCGACCTGTACCTGAACCGCGAGCGCGGGCGCAGGCCGGAAAACCTCAAAAACTTCCGCCTGAAGAACTACGACAAGGAGGCCATGGCCTGGGTCAGCGACGGCATTGTGACCGTCGAGAAGGCGCAGGAGCGCGTGGAGCGGGACAAGGCCTATTATAAGCTCGCCCAAAAGGTGCTCACGCAGCTGGGCATCAGCTTCAGGCAGCCGACCCGGGACGAGCTGGACGCGGCGCGCAGGTGGTTGGAGGAGTATCACCTGGATCAGGACGCGGTGCTGGCCGCCTGCCGGGAGACGCTCAAGTCCCGCAACCCCAACTTCGCCTACCTGGACACCATCCTGCAGCACAACCGCGAGGCCGGCAGCCGCGAGCAGATGCAGCGCCAGCTGGACGAAAAGCGGGCGCTTAGCGAGGGCGTCAAGCAGCTGCACCAGGCGCTGGGCATCGTGGCCCGCACCCCCACGCCCGAGGAAATCGCCCGGTATCAGAAGTACCTGGCCGGGGGGTTTACGCCGGAGGGGGTGCTGCTGGTGGCGACCGAGCTGGGCGCGCACGGCCAGTACGACATGGAGCAGCTCGAGCGGGCGATGACCGGCTTTGCGGCGCGCGGCCAGTTCACGCTGGAGGAAATGCAGGCCTACCTTTCGCGCCAGAAGGAGCTGCGCGCGCAGGTGGCGGTCTACCTGGAAAAGTGCGGGCAGGATCGCCGCCCCACCAACGCGGACGTGGCGCAGCTGGAGGGCTGGCTCAAAAACGCGCCGTTTGAGGTGATCGAGTACGCCGCCGAGTGCGCCCACGGCACCCAGCTGCCCACCAAGTACATGGACAAGCTGCTCTCCCAGTGGGCGAAGGAGGACATTCACACGCTCGACGTGGCCAAAAGCCGCCATCCGATGCACCGCCCGAACGCGCCCGCGCAGCCCGCCGCCAACGCCGCCCAGAACTACGACCAGCGCAAATACGACAACGAGAAGCTCAGCTACCTGTTTGAGGACGACGAGGAGGATGCCAAATGACCCGCGAGGAAGCGGCGCGAGAGCTGACCATCGAGTATCAGCGGCAGCGCGAGGCCAACGAGCGCGCGCTCGAGGCGCGCAGGCAGGAGGCGGAGGCCAGGGATCCGCGCATCGGCGAGCTGTCGGACGGCGGGGCGAGTCTGCTTCGGCAGGCGGCGCGCATCCTGCTGACGAGGCCGGACGAGGCGGTCGAGGCCATGAAGACGGCCCGTCTGCGCGCGGAGAAGATGCAGGCGGAGCTCAAGGCGCGCCTTGTGGCGGCCGGACTGCCCGAAAACTACCTCGAGATGCAGTACCGCTGCCCGGTGTGCAGGGACACGGGCTTTATCGCCGACCCCATCCAGCGCCACTGCGA
>CAKUFB010000168.1 GCA_934647145.1 uncultured Clostridia bacterium | reverse complement strand
GCCGCCCTTTTCTTTTTTTGCCTTGCGCTCACGCCTGCTCTGTTTTTTCCCTGCCCAGCGCACGAACCACCTTGTCAAAGTACAGATTGCACAGCTCGTCGGCGGTCTCCATGTCGGCGGCCTCGCCCACGACCACGCACTCCGGCCGGTCTGACTCCGGACGCACCCAGGCCCAGCCGCCGTCATGCCCGGCGCACAGTCCCTCGGTCAGGTCGGCCTGTTCCTCATCCTGCGCCAGCGCGGAGAGTACCCGTCCGCGCGCCGAGTACTCAAGCGGCAGCTTTTTCGTCCTCCGCTTGAGCAGCGGCATCTGCGCGCTCCATTCGCCCAGCGTCAGTCCCCTGCGAGACAGCGCCTGCAGGATCAGCATTGCGGCGTACAGGCCGTCGGTATACGCGGTAAACTGCCTGAAGCCCCCTTCATGAGCGGCGCGCAGCAGGCATGCCTTCTCGCTTCGCACGCGCAGCACCCGCGCGCCGTACCTCTCGGCCAGCAGCTCTGCGGAATGCGTCGCGCCGGACGCGATCGACAGCTCCTTCTCGCCGTTTTCCAGCAGCGCCCAACACAGGATCAGCTGCTGCTCCGCCTCGCTGAGTCCTCCCTGCGCGTCGGCCAGGCGGCAGGAAGCGCCGTCCTCGCTCAGCCATACGCCGATTTCCTCTGGTCCCAGATCCATCAGTTCTTCTTCCCACTCCGCTCTCGTCAGGCAGCCGCACTGCCTGCAGGCGCTTTCCGCCAGCTCGAGCAGCTCCTCGTCCGCGGCGCACACGGCCGCCTGCCGTTCGCGCGGCAGGAGCAGACCGCGGTAAGCGCCCAGATAATACAGGCTCGCGCCGTGGATGCTGACCGTCCGCCTGCACACCCGCCTGGGCAGCTGCGCCGCGCCCTCCCGCTGCATGAACCCTTCAATCGCGCGGCGGGCGCTCTGCTCCAGCTCCACGCCGTCCTCGTCCAGAAAGCGCAGTCGCCCCGGCCGGACATAGCAGCCGCCCCGCGCCCCGATCGCCCGCTGAGTAAAGCGCATCTGCGGCAGCAGTCCGCTCCCGCACAGCACCACCTGCACCCCGCAGCTCATCAGCGCCGCGCGCACGGCCTGCAGCCAGACCTCCGCCACGGCCGCCCGCTCGCAGGACAGCAGCACGCTTCGCGGGTTGACCGCGCGCACATAGGCGCGAACCGCGCTCACGCAGTCCTCCAACCTGTCCAAGTGCAGCTCGTCTCCGCGGAACTGTTCCCTCTTCACCTCGCCCCAGACCAGATTGCGCTCCAGCTTTGCGCCGTCGGGCACCCGCTTGTCCGGCCAGACCTTCACGCCCGAGGGCAGTGCGGCGCGCACGCCCAGCACCGCCCTTTCGCCCAGTACGCTCTCCTCAAAGGCGCTGCTGTCCTCCTCCATCCGGCTCTCAGGCATCAGCACCGCGCCGCGCGCCTGCGCCCCCGCGCCCAGTCTGGCGCCCTCCATCAGCACCGACCGCTTCACGCTGGCGTTTTCCTCCACCACGCACCGCGCCCCGATCACGCTGTACGCTCCGATGCGCGCGCCCGGCCCGATCTGCGCGCCCTCGCCGATCACGCAGGGCGCCTCCAGCACCGCGCTCTTGTCCACCTGCGCGTCCTTCGCCCGGTTGACCGCGCCCGGCTTCACCTCCTCCAGCTTCAGCTTGCCGTCCAGCGCATCCATATGCGCCCGCAGGTAGCTGGCCGCGTCGCCCACGTCGCACCAGTACCCCTCCATGGTACAGGCGTACAGCGGCAGTCCCTGCCTGAGCATCTCGGGAAAGAGCTGCTTGCTGAAGTCGTACGGCTGCCCCTCGGGAATCATGCGCAGCGCCTCCGGCTCGATGAGGTAGATCCCGGTGTTCACCGTGTCCGAGCACACCTCGTCCCAGCCCGGCTTCTCCACGAACCGCCTGACCCGCCCCTGCGCGTCGGCTGACACCACGCCGTACTCCAGCGGCTGATCCAGGTGCTTGAGCACCATCGTGGCCATCGCGCCCTTCTCCCGGTGAAAGGCCAGCGCCGCCGTCAGGTCGCAGTCGGTCACGCCGTCCCCCGAGAGCACGACGAAGGTCTCGTCCAGGAAGTCCGCCGCCTGCCGCACGCTCCCCGCCGTGCCCAGCGGCCTTTTTTCCACGTAATACCGCAGCGACAGGCCGTATTCCTCCCCGTCGCCGAAGTACTCCCTCACCCTTTCGGGCAGGTACATCAGCGTCACGCCCGCCTCGCGCACCCCGTGCCTTTTCAGCAGCCGCAGCGCGTACTCCATCACCGGCCTGCCCATCAGCGGCAGCATGGGCTTGGGACAGTCGCACGTCATCGGCCGCAGCCGCATTCCCTCGCCGCCCGCCATAATCATCGCCTTCATATAGCTCCTCCTGACCTTCTACATGGATTCTGTATTCCTCAGTCTGTACAGATATTCACCGAAATACTCAGTCAGAAGAAAGCGCGGGAGGATTCTTAACGGAAACGCGCATTGACAAATACCCCATAGGGGTATATAATCCAGCCGTATGAATCACAAGGAGGTGGACGCATGGAAGGCTCTCCGCCCTGCTGCCGCTACAAGCACACCCCGCGCGACGAGGAAACCCTGCGGCAGCTCAAAAACCGCCTGAGCCGGATGATCGGCCAGCTGGGCGGAATCCAGAAAATGCTGGATGACAACCGCTACTGCGGCGACATACTAACCCAGATCGCGGCGGTCGAAAGCGCGCTGCAAAACCTGGGCTACCTGATCCTGCAGGAGCACCTGAACACCTGCGTCAGGGAGCAGCTGCTCTCCGGTCACGACGAGGTGCTCTCCGAGGCGCTCGACCTGATCAAAAAGCTTAAATAAATAGGAACGATCGAGCGGCCGCCTTTTTGAAAAAGGCGCCTCTCGAGCTCTCCCGGAAAACATCTGCAAGAAGAACATGGCGTTCCTGAAGAAGCGCGCTTCTTGCTCGAAATGCGCAAAGGCGGCTGCCGTACCCGCCTCCCCTGAAAGGGGAGGTGCCCGCGGCGCGGGCGGTGGGGTTCCACCCACGCAGAATTCAGGAACTCTAATGTATGGTTCCCGAATTCGTCGATAGAACCGGCGGCAGCAAGTGGGTGCAGGCTCAGCCTGCCCGGAGAAGGAGGTCAATACTTCTATGAGATTTCGTGTCACGGGAATGACGTGCGCGGCGTGCAGCGCGCATGTGGAAAAAGCGGTCAGGGGCGTCGCGGGCGTGCAGTCGGTGGCGGTGAGCCTGCTGACCCAGTCGATGAACGTGGAGTTTTCCGCGCCGGCCACGGCGGACGGCATCTGCTCGGCGGTCGAGGCGGCGGGCTACGGCGCGGAGCCTGAAACCGCGGCCCCGGCGGCGCAGACGCGCAGCGCGTCGCGCGATGCGCTGGAGGATCACGAGTCCCCGCGCCTGAAAAAGCGCCTGATCGCCAGCCTGATCTTCATGCTGCCGCTGATGTACGTGACCATGGGCGGGCTGATGTGGGGCTGGCCGATGGGCGGCTTCCTCGCGGAGCACCCGATGGCGGTCGGCCTGTACGAGCTGCTGATGACCGCCGCGGTCATGGTGATCAACCAGCGCTTCTTCGTCAGCGGCTTTAAGAGCCTGAAGAGCGGCGCGCCCAACATGGACGCGCTGGTGGCGCTGGGCAGCGGCGCGTCGTTCGTCTACAGCACGGCGCTGCTGTTCTCGATGACGGCCAAGGAGGGCATGGCGCTTCACCACGCGCTGCACGGGCTGTACTTCGAGTCGGCGGCCATGATCCTGACGCTGATCACCGTGGGCAAGCTGCTTGAGGCGCGCAGCAAGGGCAAGACCACCGACGCGATTCGCCGCCTGATGGATCTGGCCCCGAAGACCGCGCACGTGCTCAGAGAGGGCGAGGAGGTCACGGTGCCAGTCGAGCAGGTCGTCCCGGGCGATACCTTCGTCGTGCGGCCGGGCGAGAGCGTGCCGGTCGACGGCAGGGTGCTTCGCGGCGAGAGCGCCGTGGACGAGTCCGCCCTGACCGGCGAAAGCGTGCCGGTCGACAAGCAGGCGGGCAGCCTGGTGAGCGCGGCCACGCTCAATCAGCAGGGTTTTCTGACCTGCGAGGCCACCCGCGTGGGCGGCGACACCACCCTGAGCCAGATCATCGAGCTGGTCGAGAACGCCGCCGCCACCAAGGCGCCCATCGCCAAGATCGCCGACAAGGTGGCCGGCGTGTTCGTGCCGGTGGTCATGGGCATATCGCTGGTCACGCTGATCGTCTGGCTGATCGCCGGTGCGCCCTTCTCTCAGGCCTTGACCCACGCCATCAGTGTGCTGGTCATCAGCTGCCCGTGCGCCCTGGGTCTGGCCACGCCGGTCGCCATCATGGTGGGCAGCGGGCTGGGCGCGAAGAACGGCATCCTGTTCAAGACCGCCGCCGCGCTTGAGGCCGCCGGACGCACGCAGTTCGTGGTGCTCGACAAGACCGGCACCGTCACCGAGGGCAGGATGCGCGTGACCGACGTGTCCCCCCTTCCGGGCGCGTCCGGGGATGAGCTGCTCTGCCTCGCCGCCTCGCTCGAGGCCAAGAGCGAGCACCCGCTCTCCCGCGCGGTCATGCAGTACGCCCGGGAGAAGCAGGCCGCCTTCCCCGAGGCCGAGGCCTTCCGCGCGCTGCCCGGACACGGCGTGGAGGGCAGGGTAGGCGGCGAAAACGCGCTGGGCGGCAACGCCGCGCTGATGACCGAAAGGGGCCTGATGACCGCGGAAGGCCGCGCGCTGGGCGAGCGCCTGGCTGAAGAAGGCAAGACGCCGCTGTTCTTCGCGAAGGGGAATCAGCTGCTCGGCCTGATCGCCGTCGCCGACGCCGTGAAGCCTGACAGCGCTCAGGCCATCCGCGAAATGCGCGACATGGGGCTTCAGGTCATCCTGCTCACCGGCGACAACAAGCGCACCGCCAGCGCCATCGCGCGCCAGGTAGGCCTGGAAACCGTGGTCTCCGACGTGCTGCCCGGCGACAAGGAGGAGGTCGTGCGCCGCCTGCGCGACTGCGGCAGGGTGGCCATGGTCGGCGACGGCATCAACGACGCACCGGCCCTCACCCGCGCGGACGTGGGCGTCGCCATCGGCGCGGGCGCGGACGTGGCGCTGGACGCGGCCGACGTGGTGCTGGTCAACTCCCGCCTGAGCGACGTGCCCGCCGCCATTCGCCTGTCCAGGCAGGTGCTGGTCAACATCCGCGAGAACCTGTTCTGGGCGTTCGTCTATAACTGCGTCGGCATCCCGCTGGCTGCCGGCGCGCTCATCCCGCACTTCGGCCTGTCGCTGAGCCCCATGTTCGGCGCGGCCGCCATGAGCCTGTCCAGCTTCTGCGTCGTGTCCAACGCGCTCAGGCTCAACCTCTTCCCCCTGCGCAAAGCAAAGCGCTCGGGGCGCAAACCCGTCGCCCTGCCGGACTTTCTGACCGGCCTTGCGGATAAAAACTGCCCGGTGAAATCGCCGGAGAAGGAGGAAAAAACCATGACGAAGACGCTCAAGGTAGAGGGCATGATGTGCATGCACTGTGTGTCCCACGTGAAAAAGGCGCTCGAGGCCGTCGAGGGCGTACGCTCGGTCGATGTCAGCCTGGAGAAAAAGCAGGCCGTCGTGACGCTCGCGCATGAGGTCGCCGACCAGGCGCTCGTGGACGCGGTCAAGGCCGCCGGCTACGAAGCCGCAATCGCCTGACATACCCCTTCCCTGCAGGGCTTCCCTTTCCCGAGTTCGCCGGGGGAGGCTCCGCTTCGCTTCGCGCTCCCCCGGACCCCCACCGAAGTTTGTCCGCTGGCTGCCGCCGAATAGAACACGAACCCAGCCGCCATGTATTAGAGCGGCTGGGTTCTTCGAATCCGCAGGATTCCCTGCGAATTATGAGGCGACGCTGCCGCCTCGTCCGGGGGAGGCTCCGCTTCGCGCTCCCCCGAACCCCCACCGAAGTTTGTCCGCTGGCTGCCGCCGGGCAGTGCCCGGTGCCACTTGCTGCCGCGGGTTCTGGCGACGACTGTCGGCCGCCATAGATTGGAGCGGCCGAAGTCTGCGAATCCGTAAGATTCCTTGCGGATTGAGTGTCGGCGCTGCCGCCTCGACCGGGGGAGGCTCCGCTTCGCTTCGCGCTCCCCCGGACCCCCACCGAAGTTTGTCCGCTGGCTGCCGCCGAATAGAA
>CAKUFB010000167.1 GCA_934647145.1 uncultured Clostridia bacterium | reverse complement strand
GCTCAAATCGAAGATTTGAGGCGCGGCACCTGGCCGGGGAGCGTGCTTCCCCGTCCACCAGCTTGTCAAAACTTTTTTGACAAGCTGCGGCAGGCTGAGCCTGCCCCCGCTTGCTGCCGGTCGGCAGAGCCGACAGCCACTTGCCGCCGGTCGGCAGGGCCGACTGCCGCTTGCTGCCGCCGGTTCTGTCGACGACCCTCGGCCACCATAGATTGAAGCGGCCGAGGTCTGCGCAATTCGTACCCCACCGCCTGTATCACAGGCACCTCCCCTGAAAGGGGAGCTGTCGCCGCAGGTGACTGAGGGGTTCGCTCAGCCTGCCAGCGTGCTGATCATGCGGGTGCCGCTGAGCTGCTCGTAGCTCATGGGTTTGTTGGTGAACAGGAACTTGACGCCCACGCCCAGGTAAAAGGCGCCTGCCGCCACCGCGACCGCCAGCGTGACGACCGCCTGACCGGCCTGCGCGCTCACGGCGAGCGCCAGTATGGGCAGGCCGAAGTAGATCGCCGCGAACAGCAGCCTGCGCAGAATCAGCCGCCACAGGCAGTTTTTCTCCCGCGCGTCGGCAATGCGCAGCCTGAGAAAGGCCTCGGCGGGCGCGCTCCCGCCCAGCAGGTGGGTCAGGACGATATAGTACAGCGTAAACGTCAGCGCCAGCACCTCCCAGAAGGGCAAAAGCCTGGGCAGGTAAAAAAGCAGCGACAGCATGCCGAACAGGAACAGATCCAGAAACAGCGCCACCGTGCGCCGAAGGCCGGACACGCGCCGTCCCCTGCGCAGCGCGTCGCTCTCCACCGCCTCGCGCGAGGGCAGCACCTTGAGAAGCGGCCCGGCGCACACCCAGCCCAGCAGCCCGCCCAGCGAGTTGGTGATCAGGTCGTCCACGTCGCACAGGCGGTACGGCCGGGGATAGATAAAGTACAGTCCGGTTACCTGGGTCAGCTCGAAGAACAGGCTCAAAAGGAAGGTCAGCAGCAGCGTCTTTTTCCAGCCCGCGCGCAGGTAATACCGCACGTACATGCCGAAGGGCAGCGTCAGCGCCAGGTTGAAGGCCACCGTGTAAAAGCTCTTGTGCCTGAGCGACTGAAGCCAGGTCGAGGGCTGGGTCAGGCGGAACGGACTGTCGCGGAAAAAGTCGTACACCGCGCGGAAGGGGATAAAGTTGCACCAGGGCGAGGTATACCCCGCCACCGTCTCCACGTCGGGCAGCGGCAGGATGACCAGGCAGTAGGCGCACGTCATGTACAGCACGAACGAGTACACCACTGTGCCCTTAAAAAAAGAAAGCGCGCCGAAACGATGATACTCCAGCAGCATGAACGGCACGCTCGTCACCAGCGCGATCAGCGGAAAATAGCTGACCGCCATTCGAATGACTTCAATGTACTCAGACATGTTTTTCAACTCCTCATTCGCGCGCAGGCGCTGCGTTACCATATTTTTCTATTCATTTAGACGGCAAAATGACGCGATCGGTTCAATGAGCGGGCGTTTCTTCCTATTGGTCTTAGTCAGCCGTGCCGAACCCCTCGGCCGACCCCGGCGATAGCTCCCCTTTCAGGGGCGCCATGATCGCACAGGCCGAAAGCCTCCCCTGAAAGGGGAGGTGCCTGCGAAGCAGGCGGTGGGGTTCATAGACGCAGAATCCGGGAACTCTGATCTATGGTTCCCGGATTCGTCGCCAGAACCGGCGGCAGCAAGTGGAACCGGGCACTGCCCGGTCAGAAAGTCAGCCTCCCCAACGTTCCCCCCCGCCTGCCCTCACCCCGCGCGGACGATGGAATAGTAGGCGCGGGCGGTGAGCGTGTAGACCGCCCAATAAATCAGGGCGAAGGCGGCGAGCGTACCGGCCTGACACAGGAGCATTTTGCCCACGCTGCTCATGCCGAACAGGGTCAGTATGCCCTTGATCATCGGGAAGGCGAAGGCGGTATGACAGGCGGCCGCGCCCAGGGGCAGGAAGAACACCAGCATGACCTGGGTATGGATGGTGGCGCGCACCTCCGCGTCGGTCATGCCCACCTTGCGCAGCATGGAGAAGGCGCGCTGGTCGTCGAAGCCCTCGGAGACCTGCTTGTAGTAGATAATCAGCGCGGTGGCCAGCAGGAACATCGTGCCCAGGAACAGGCCCAGGAAGAAGAACGCGCCGAAAAAGCTGAGGATTTCCGGGCTGTCCTGCTGGCGGCTGACCAGGTGACGGAGGGTATACGCGTCGCCCCGCGCGTTTGCGTGCCGCGTGGCGGTCAGCTCGTCCAGCGCCTGCGCGTAGGCGATTTTCTGCGCCTCGCTTCCGGTCAGGTCGAACCAGATGGTCTCGTCGGTATACTCGAAGCCGTCCAGCGCGCCGTCGGGCAGCACCAGGTACACGCAGGCCTCGCCGCTGGTCTCCATGCCGCTGGCGTAGGGGAAGGCGCTCAGGCGCGTCAGGCGGTAGACGTTGCCGTCCGAAAGCGTCTGCTCGTCGGCCAGTGCCTGGGAAGCGCAGTAGTACAGCGCCTGCCCCGCCTCGAGGGAGACCGGATCGCCGCTCAGGCTCTCGTAGCCCGCCCGGTCGGTCGCCCAGACATAGCAGGACTCGCCCGCGCCCTGCTCGACGATCGCGCCCGCCTGAAGGGACAGCCAGTCCGAAGCGCTGCCAAACCGGGAGAAATTGCGAATCTCCAGCCCCCGCGTCCGCGCCTCGTCATACGCCGCCTGCTGCGCCGCGTCGGCCTCCGCGCGCTGGCTGCGGTCGTAGCCGGTCAGCTGCACGTCGCGCGGGAACTGCAAGTCCAGTATCTCGAGGCTGTTGACGTACAGGCTCAGCGTGGTGGAGACCGTCACCAGCACCATCGTGGACAGTATGCAGATGCTCGCCAGGCCCGCCGCGTTGCGCTTCATGCGGTGCAGCATGCCCGATACGGTTACAAAATGGTCGGTGCGGTAATAGAACTTCTTCTTCGCCCGCAAAAACCTGAGCACCAGGACGCTCAGCGCGATGAACAGCAGGTACGTGCCCGCGATCACCAGCAGCACCGCCACGAAGAAGTAGACCAGCGCCTTGACCGGCGCGGTGATCGTCACCGACAGCGCGTAGCCCGCAATGAGGCACACCAGGCCGGCAAGCGCGGCCAGGTACCTGGCCTTCGGCTCGCGCTCGCCCTCGTTCGCGCCGCGCAGCAGCTCGATCGGCTGCGCCAGGCGAATCACGCGCAGGTTGTTCAGCAGAATCAGTCCGTGCGCCGCCGCCGCCCACAGCGCGGTGAGCGCCAGCGCCTCGGGCTGCGCCTTCAGGCTGAAGGAGAGCGGCTGGCCCAGCATCGCCGTGAGCAGACGCAGCATGCCCCACGAAAACAGCACGCCCAGCCCCACGCCCGCACACAGCGCGATCAGGAACGTAAACGCGCTCTCGCACAGCAGCATGCGGCCGATGTGGCGCTTTTCCATGCCCAGCACGTTGTACAGGCCGAACTCCCGCTTGCGGCTTTTGGTCACCAGGCTGCTCGTGTAAAACAGCAGCGCCGAGGCAAGCACCGCCATCACGACGCACCCGAAGATCAGCGTCGCGCGCACGGAGGCGCCGCCCTTGAGCGCATCGAGCGCCGGGTCGATCGTCAGCGACAGCAGCACGTACAGCATCGCGGCGCACAGCGCGCAGGAAAGCAGATAGGGCAGGTAAAACCGGCGGTTGCTGCGCAGACTGCGCGCCGCCATCCTGAGGTACAGCGAGCTCTTCATCGCGCTTCACCGCCCGCCTGCAGGAGGTATTCGGAAATCGCCTGGCGCATCTCGTCGCCGCCCATACCCTGCCTGAGGATCTCCCGCCCGATCCGGCCGTCCCGTATGAACAACACGCGCGAGGCGTGACTGGCCGCCGCAATCGAGTGCGTGACCATGATGAGCGTCTGTCCCGCCTCCTGAAGCGCGCCGAACAGGCTCAGCAGCTCGCCGCTCGCCCTCGAGTCCAGCGCGCCGGTCGGCTCGTCCGCCAGCAGCAGCTGCGGTTCGGTGATCAGCGCCCGCGCGACCGCCGCGCGCTGCTGCTCTCCGCCCGAGACCTCATAGGGAAACTTGTTCAGCAGAGCGCCGATCTCAAGCCGCCTGGCCAGGGGCTCGACGCGCCTGCGCATCTCCCCGGGCGACTTGCCGGCCAGCACCAGCGGCAGGTAAATATTGTCCCGAAGGGTGAACATGTCCAGGAGATTAAAGTCCTGGAACACGAAGCCCAGGTTGTCCCGCCGAAACTGCGCGAGCTGCTTCTCCTTCACACTCGACAGCGGCGTGCCGCTCAGGATCACCTCGCCCGCGGTCGGCCGGTCCAGCGCCGAGAGGATGTTGAGCAGCGTGGTCTTGCCCGAGCCCGACTCGCCCATCACCGCCACGAACTCGCCCTTTTCCACGGCGAAGCTCACGTCCCGCAGCGCCGTCACCTGATTGCCGCCCAGCCGGGTCGAATAGACCTTTTGTAGGTTCCTCACTTCCAGTATTGGCATCTCCTTGCCCTCCTTGTCGCTTTTGCTGACAACAGAATACCATGCACCGGCCCGCGCTGCCTTGGAAAAGCCTGAATAACGCCTCATTTGTTCCTTAGAATTTGCTGAAACGGCGAACCGACGCAAAAATAGTGCTTTACGAACGCCTGAAACTGTGCTATACTAAGGCATAAGCGCCGGAAGGAGGAGTCGTATGCCGAAGCGAGAGGGGATCAAGATCATCGCGCAGAACCGCAAGGCGCGGCACGACTACTTCGTCGAGGAATCTCTCGAGGCCGGACTTGCGCTGCACGGCACTGAGGTCAAGTCGCTCCGGCGGGGACAATGTAACCTGAAGGACTGCTTCGCCCTGGTCAGGGACGGCGAGGTCTTCGTGCACGGCATGCACATCAGCCCCTACGAGCAGGGCAACATCTACAACGTCGATCCGATGCGGCCCAAGAAGCTGCTGCTGCACAAGGCGCAGATTCGCAGGCTGCGGGAGCAGGTCATGCAGCAGGGCTATGCGCTCGTCCCGCTGGAGATCTACCTCAAGGACGGGCTGATGAAGCTGCAGCTGGGCGTGTGCAAGGGCAAAAAGAACTACGACAAGCGCGACGACATGGCCAAACGCGACGCCAAACGCGCAATCGAGCGCACCATGCGCGAGAAGGGATGACGCGCGACAGGGGGGCGAAAATGGTTTCGACGGGGATCTGGAGGGTTCGATCAGCGAGCGGCGGCCCTGTACCGCCTATCAACGGGAAATTAAACATTAACTGACAATACGAACGATTTCGCTCTCGCGGCCTAATGCCGTGAGCGCCGGCCTTAAGCCTCCCGCGGCGTAAGTCACCGGCGTCATAAAGGCGGGGTACCAGCCCGGCTAAGCTTTGCCCCGGGTGGGATTTTATGAAGCTACTCAAGCCGCGATCCTGTTTGCGGGAGCCCGGCGGCGGGAATGTCAAAACACAAACTGCGCTCGGAGAACATCGGATCATCGGGTTTTCGGACAGGGGTTCGACTCCCCTCGCCTCCACCAATGCAAGATAATCCGAACCTTGTACCGATTGGTCATGGGTTCGGATTTGTTGTTTTTAAGGAAGAAATTGAAGACTGGTAATAAAAAACCGGGAGGGCTGCCGATCGTGGCAATCCTCCCGGTTTCTTTATGTAGACGCATTGTCCGAAATCCCCTTCTTTGCTTTCCATTCGGAAAATGCCTTTTTGCCGTCCTCACTTTCGTAGTACTTCTGAATTACCGGAAGCAGACTCCGTGCCAGCGATTCAAAGACGTATTCCGGAATTTTAGCTGTATCCATGCTGTGCTGGATATTCTTTTTTTCTGCGTTCACATAGTACCTCCTTTATCGCTTCTGTAGAACATTTAGGCGCATTTTGGGACGATCATAAGAAAAGATATTCCCCTGTGTTTTCTCAGCGCTTGTGGGGGCGGAAAACGCCTTGTTTTAGACCTTTATTCGCGTGCGATATTGCGCCATCCTCTTTTGGCTGAATCAGCTTTGCGTCCGCCGGATAGTTCAGCGAGATAAGGGCGGGCTTGCCCAGCCCTTGCTTGCGTCGAACGATTAAGCTGCTGTACTCCAATTCTCGGAATATCCGCGTGGTGCTCTGGCGGCTGCGGTGCAGCTTCTTCTGCGCCTGTTCCACGGTAAAGTAAATCCGGATGGTACCGTCAGTTTCAAGAAAACCGTTGACTTTTGAAATGCTTGCCCGATCCAGCATCAGGGCATACAGCACTTTTGCATC
>CAKUFB010000166.1 GCA_934647145.1 uncultured Clostridia bacterium | reverse complement strand
ACGGAGGAAAAGACCCATGCCCCAACATAAGAAGGCGCGCAGCTTTGAGCTGACGCGCCGGTTCCTGCCCTACTACAGAAGGTACTGGAAGCTGCTGGTGTTCGACCTGCTCTGCGCCAGCCTGACCACGGTGTGCGACCTGGTGCTGCCCATGATCGTGCGCTACATCACCAACACCGGCATGACCGACCTGGCGGCGCTGACCGTTTCGACCGTGCTGCGCCTGGGCGGGCTGTACGTGCTGCTGCGCGTCATCGACACGGCGGCCAACTTTTATATGCAGTCCACCGGCCACATCATGGGCACCTACATGGAGACCGACATGCGGCGCGACCTGTTCAGGCACCTGCAGAAGCTGCCTCACGCCTACTACGACGAGGCGAAGGTGGGTCAGATCATGGCGCGCATCACTTCCGACCTGTTCGACGTGACCGAGTTCGCGCACCACTGCCCGGAGGAATTCTTTATTGCCATCATCAAGCTGGTGGCCTCGTTCGCCATCCTGTGCACGATGAACGTCTGGCTGACGCTGACCATCTTCCTCATCCTGCCCTTCATGATTCTGTGCTCGGCGCACTTCAATCACAAGCTGCGCGAGGCGTTTAAGGCGCAGCGCCACCAGATCGGCGAGCTGAACGCCCAGGTCGAGGACAGCCTGCTGGGCGTGCGCGTGGTGCGCTCCTTCGCCAACGAGGCGCTCGAGGAGGAGAAGTTCGAGCAGGGCAACCAGAAGATCCTGGCGATCAAGAAAAAGACCTACTACTTTATGGCCGGCTTCAACAGCTCCACCCGCATGTTCGACGGCCTGATGTACATCGTGGTGGTGATCGTGGGCGCGCTGTTCATGATTAAGCGGCAGATCACGCCGGCCGACCTGGTGGCCTACCTGCTCTATGTGACCACGCTTTTGACCACCATCCGCCGCATCGTCGAGTACGCTGAGCAGTTCCAGCGCGGCATGACCGGCATCGAGCGCTTCCTTGAGATCATGGATCAGCCCGTCACCATTCAGGACGCGCCGAACGCGAAGGAGCTCAGGGTCACGAAGGGCGAAATCGACTTCGACCACGTGAGCTTCGCCTATTCGGACGCGCTGGGCAACGTGCTGACCAACATCAACCTGCACGTACCGGCGGGCGAGTCGGTGGCGCTGGTCGGCCCGTCCGGCGGCGGCAAGACCACGATGTGCAGCCTGATCCCGCGCTTTTACGAGGTCACCGGCGGCGCGGTACGCATCGACGGCCAGGACGTGCGCGACGTGACCATGCACTCCCTGCGCAGTCAGGTGGGCGTGGTGCAGCAGGACGTGTACCTGTTCAGCGGCACGGTGGGCGAGAACATCGCCTACGGCAAGCCGGGCGCAACCCGCGAGGAGATCGTCGAGGCGGCCAGGCTGGCCGGGGCGCATGAGTTCATCTCGCAGCTCAGGGACGGCTATGACACCTACGTCGGCGAGCACGGCGTGAAGCTGTCCGGCGGCCAGAAGCAGCGCATCTCCATCGCGCGCGTGTTCCTGAAGAACCCGCCCATCCTCATCCTGGACGAGGCCACCTCCGCGCTGGACAACGAGAGCGAGCACCTGGTGCAGCAGTCGCTGGAGAAGCTGGCCGTGGGCCGCACCACCTTCACCATCGCGCACCGCCTGACCACCATCCAGAACGCCAGCGTCATCCTGGTGCTGACCGAAAAGGGCATCGAGGAGCAGGGCACGCACGAGGAGCTGCTGGCGAAGAAGGGTCTGTACTACAACCTGTACAAGATGTACGCCAAGCTGGCCTGAAAAGACCCGCCCGGCAGACAAGCGCATCCATGAATTTACTTGAAGGAGGAAAACAGCATGTATCAGATTCCCGTCGGCGCCTGCATTCCCGGAAAGTACTTCACCCAGTGGGTTCCCGCGCTCAAGGACAAGGGCTTTGAGTGCTTCACCGTCAACTTCCACATGACCCTGGGCGAGGTGAAGCTCGAGGAGCTGGCCCCGCAGGCGCGCGAGCTGCTGGATGGCACCGGCATCCGCGTCTCCGCGCTGGGCTACTACTGCAACCCGCTGCAGAACGAGGAGCAGCTTCATACCCTGCACCACGCCATCGACATGGCCGAGGCCTTCGGCACGACCACCGTCTCCACCTTCGCCGGCGCGATCAGGGGAGAATCGGTCGAGACCGCCCTGCCCCGCTTCAAGGAGGTCTTTGGCGAGCTGACTCGCCATGCTGAGGACAAGGGCGTGCGCCTGGCCATTGAAAACTGCCCGATGGGCGGCACCTGGCAGAAAAACACCTGCAACATCGGCTTCAACCCGCGCGCGTGGGACATGATGTTCGACGCGGTGCCCAGCGACAGCCTGGGCCTGGAGTGGGAGCCCGCCCATCAGATCTATCAGCTGATCGACCCGATCGCCAACCTGAGAAAGTACGCCGGGAAGATCATCCACATGCACGCCAAGGACGCGCGCGTGCGCCGCGACCTGATCGCCTCCGAGGGCATCATGGGCCAGAAGCCGGCGGTTGAGTTCCGCTTCCCCGGCCTGGGCGATACCGACTGGCGCGAGGTCTTCGAGGTGCTGCAGGAGAGCGGCTATCAGGGCATGATGTCCATCGAGGGCTACCATGACTTCCTGTTCCACGGCGACTGGGAATACACCGGCGAAATCCACGCGCTCAGGTACCTGCGCTGGTGCCGCGGCGGCGACTTCGCGCCCAATCCCTGGGACGCGAAATAAGGAGCGCCTGCGATGGACGTGATGACCGAATACCTGGAAAACGTGCGCCGAATCCTGGCGGACGCGATCGTGACCCAGCACGAGGCCATGGAGCAGGGCGCGCGGAAAATGGCCGAGGCCACGCTTTCCGGCCACAGTATCTTCGCCTTCGGGTGCAGCCACGCGGGGCTGCTGGCGCTTGAGCTGTACTACCGCTCGGGCGGCATGGCCACGATTAACCCGGTGCGCGCCGCCGGACTGAACCTGGACATCGACCCGGCCACGATGACCTCCCAGATGGAGCGCCTGCCCGAGTACGGCCGGCTCATCATTGACAACATCCCGCTGGGGAATGGCGACGTGATCCTGATTCACTCGGTCTCAGGCCGCAACACAGTCACCGTCGACGCGGCGATGCGCGCGCGCGAAAAGGGCGCCTTCGTCATCGCGCTGACCAGTCTGGCCGCCACAACGCAGGTGACCTCCCGCCATCCCAGCGGCAAAAACCTGTACGAGGTCGCCGACCTGGTGCTGGACAACGGCGGCTGCCTGGGCGACGGCTGTATCGCGCTTGAAGGCGTGCCTGAAAAAATCGGGCCGACCTCGACCGCCGTGGGCGCGGCCCTGCTCAACGCCATGATGACCCGCGCCGTACAGCGGGTGATCGAGGCGGGCGGCGTACCGCCGGTATTCGTCTCCGCCAATTTGGACGGCGGCGAGGCGCACAACCGCGAGATGATGCGCGCCTACCGCAATCAGATCTTCTACATGGGCCACGAAAGGGCAGGTGAATGACATGCTGCTGCATCTGGATGCACGCGCGCTCGAGGACTGGCTTGCCGCCTGCCCCGACGCGGAGGACCTGGGCGAGCGCGAATACACCGTCGATCTGTACGACGCGGAAACGCCGCTCTCCATCGACCTGCAGTTCACGAAAAACGGCGCGGAGGTGCTGGCCGCGCTGACCATGCGCTACGACGACGAGCTGGACGGCTGGTTCCTGGATCAGCGCGTCGAGGACGCGGCGCTGGTCGAGCGCATGCTGCAAAGCGCCATGCAATAACCGGGCAGTGCCCGGAACCGCTTGCTGCCGGCAGGCTGAGCCTGCACGCGCTTGCTGCTGCCGGCAGGCTGAGCCTGCACGCACTTGCTGCCGCCGGCAGGCTGAGCCTGCACGCACCTGCTGCCGCCGGCAGGCTGAGCCTGCACGCACCTGCTGCCGCCGGACAGAACACGAAACCAGCCGCCATAAATTGGAGCGGCTGGTTTCTTCGCCTGAGAACCCCACCGCCTGCTTCGCAGGCACCTCCCCTTTCATGGGAGGCACGGTGGGCGCGGCTCTCCTGAATGAGGAGCATGCTTCCTCGTCCCCCGGTTTGTGAAAGCCTTTTTGAGAAGCTGAGCGCAGAATTCTTTGAATTCCGCGCTCTTATCGCTCTAGTCGATCAGCTGCTCCGCCAGCTCGAAGCAGTAAACGCACGTCAGGCGGTCGGCCACGGCGATGGCGGCGTATCTTCCGTCGGGCGAAACGGCCACGTATCTGGGCTGACTGCTCGCGCCCAGCACGCCGGGCGAGCGGTAGTCCTGGAAGAAGATGCGGCCGTGCAGAATCAGGCCGACCTCGTCGTCATAGGTAAACACCGTGCCCAGGTCGTGCTTCCCGCCGGCCACGCCCAGCACGCGCCGCCCGCCGGGGAACGCGCATAGCTGGCGCACCGTCTGCCCCAGCCCCACGCTGCCCGCGGAGAACACCCGCCCGGGGGTCAGAATGGCCAGCATGCCGTCCTGCGTGCCCGCCAGAACGCGCCCTTCGCTCATGCGGCAGGCAGCGGTCGCGCCGCACAGGTGCCTGCGCTCGGCCTGATGCGGCAGATACACGCCCTGCGCCTCCTTCAGCGCGTCGTTTTCGGGCAGCTCGCGCGCCGGTTCTTCGCCAGTCACCTCGCCGTTTCGCATCAGGATACGCCGGCCACCCGCCTGCGCCCAGACCGTGCCGTCTCCGGCAAAGCCCACCGCCTCGACGTCCAGCGTGCCATACTGCTTCCACAGCTTGCACACCCAGCGCGACCGGTTGGGCAGCACGGTGACGTTGACCGCGAGATCGCCGTTGAAGGGCACCTCGGGGTGCTCGCGATAGTAGATGGGCATCGTGGCCAGGTAGGCCGGACTGCGCCGGGCATCGTACCCCCGCAGCCAGCCCTCGAGAATGCCGTCCGCGGCCTCAGGAAGCGGCTGCCCGGCCACGCGTTCAAAGCGCGCCTCGCCGTCGGTCAGGGCCAGATAAAACAGCGGATCCCGGTTGATCGGGCCTGATTCGCCCCCGCGCAGCGCGCAAAGCGGAACCTGATACACGGCGGGCTGTTCGCTGCCGCGGTTGGTGTCCGAGGCGTAGAGCACGCCATCCCGGATAAAGCACCCGAACGAGGCGTGCATGACCCGTTCTTTGCTTCCCGCCAGCGCGTGCAGTCGTGGCGCTCTTCCGTGCGCCGCGTCCAGGCTGACGATGTACAGTCCCAGTCCAAGCACCTCCTCCAGCAGCCACAGCACGCCTTCTTCGTCGGCCGCCATGCCCATGCAGCGCACGCGGGGCGAAACCGCCCGCAGCTCGTCCGGCACGAAGCACCCGCACAGGCGCACCTGGCCGCTTGCGCAGTCATAGCGCATCAGCTGGTCGCAGGAGAGCGCGGTGAAGTAGAACCCGCCCTCGTCCGGCGCGCAGTGCATCATCTTGTTGTTGCTGCCGGTTGCGAGCAGCTCCGGCTTGATTGGGAAGTCAAATGGAACGTCCTCGAGCGCCTGCTTCTCGATGTTCAGGCGCACCAGCCGCCCGGTCGCGGTGGTGGTGTACAGGTTCCCGTCGGGCGCGTGGACGTATCGCCAGGTGCCGTACTCCGTCGCCTGGCCGAAGTCCGTCACGCGGCGGGTCGCCAGGTCATAGCGGTAGACATGGCCACGATGATAGCCCGAAAAGTAGTAGCTGTTCGTGCGCGCCTCATACGTGCCGCCGTAGATGCTCTCGTGGGGCACCAGCACGCCCAGGTCGGTCACCTCGCCGCTTTTGGGGTCGTAGATCAGCAGGTTGCTGCCCGGATACCCCTGCCACAGGTCGGGGTAATAGGCGAAGGGCATCCAGCGCGGGTGGCCGGGCGCGGCGGCGGTGGTGTGCGTGGCCATGATGAGCCGCCCGTCGGGCAGGAAGGCGATTGAGGAGTGGATCTTGCTGGGGCGAATGGCCTCGTCGCGGGTGATGATCACGTCCTCCAGGCGGAACAGCCTGCGCGCCTCGTTCGTCCCCGGCAGGTATTCGTACAGGCGCGCGTAGTCCGAGGTTGTGCCCTCGGCGCAGGCGCTGAAGTAGTGCCCGCCCGCCGGGCTGATCGCGTAGTCCCAGATGGAGACGTGGCGCGGCTCCTGCGTCAGGCAGCACATTTGTGCCTGGGGTGCGATGCACATGAGCGATTCGGGCAGGTTCTGCGCCCAGCCCGCCTGCCGAAGCAGCGTTTGCTTGTCCATATTCGTTTCTCCTTCCGTATGC
>CAKUFB010000165.1 GCA_934647145.1 uncultured Clostridia bacterium | reverse complement strand
GCCGCCAGTGAAGTCGCCACGCCGGAAAACGCCCCCACTGCCACACCTGCCCCCACCGCAGCCCCCACCCCGGCCCGCGCGCGGCAGACCTCCTAAAAAACGCAATCGCGCCCCCGACAGGCTTGTCGGGGGCGCTGGTTTGTCCTGTGTTACTTCGCGCCGAAGAGATTGCGGTACTGCAGCGGCGTGGTGCCTGCGCGCTTGCGGAAGGCGCGCAGGAAGGTGGACCAGTTGGTGTAGCCGACCTGGGCGCAGATTTCCTGAATCGGCAGGGCAGTGGCGCGAAGCAGCTCCATCGCGCGGTATACGCGCACGTCTCCCAGCAGGTCGGAGAACGACTGGTTGGTCTCGCTCTTGAAAATGCGCGACAGGAAGTAGTAGGACACGCCCAGGTGCTCGGCCACGCTGTCCAGGCAGAGCGTGGGATCCGGATAGTTTTCATTCAGGTATTCTCGCACGTTTTCGATGACCGCCTGGTTCTTCTGGTGGATGTCGTTCGAGGTCGCGCCGCACAGCCGCTCGTAAAAGGAGAGTATCTCGCGGAACCGCGCCTCGCCGGTCAGCCGGCTCGCCTGCAGGCGCTTCGCCTCCTCCTCGAGCGAGGCGCGCAGCTCGGCCGGCGTCTGCTCGATGGCCTTGAGTGCGGTCACGCACAGACGGCCGTACAGGTCGGCTTCCCGCGCTTCGTCCCCGGGCGCGGCGGCGAGGTTGTAGTCGCGAATGTCGGTCAGCAGCCGGCTCACGTCCGGGTACAGGCCGTCTCGCGTGGCGGCGATCAGCTGCAGCTCGCGCTCGATGGGGTAGTACAGGCTGTCCGTCGCCCTGGCGGGCGCTTTTTCGGCGCGGAAGGCGGCGTCGGCCTCGCTGATGCAGCGCCCCAGGTCGCGGATGCTGCCGTGTACCCGGCTCAGTCCCACGCGGAAGGCGCCTCCGGACTGGGCAATCAGTCCCTCGAGCGGGTCGGGCGCGTCCTTTCCGGCGCGCGCGGCGATGGCGACGAACTGCCGGCCGGACAGGCGCGCGGTCAGCAGCACGGCGTCCTCGTCGGCCTCCGCGTTGGCTTCGGGCAGCTCGAACTCGGCGGTGGGCGACTTGAACAGCGCCAGCTGGTAGGAATAGTAGCTCGCCGGCAGCTTGCACAGCTCGGCGGCCTCGGAGAGCTCCTCGTCGGAGAGGTAGGCGCAGCGGATCATGAGGTTGATCAGCGCGTTGTCGCGGGCGGCGGTGAAGTAGGTCTGCAGCTCCTGCTGGAAGCGGGAATTCATCTGCTGGGTTTCGAGCATGCGCCCGGCGATCAGGCGGAAGCCCTCGCCCATGCTGGGGGTCTCGCCCTGCAGTCCCTCCGGGAAGGAGGTGGTCAGCAGCTCGCGGTAGGGGGTGTACAGCTGCCAGGTCAGCCGGTCGGCCAGGATCAGCCCCACGATCACGCACGCCGCCATCGCCAGGATGCAGATCAGCACGAACCGGTTGATCGAGCGCATGACCGCCGACTCGGGAACGTAGAACACCAGCCGCAGTCCGCAGGAGAGCGTTTCGGGCGTGAACACGCGATACTTGACCCGGTCGGCGTCCCGGACGCTTCCGGAGGCCTCTTCGGCGCTCCAGCTGTCCTGAACCCCCTGCGAGCGGTACAGCTCCGCGCCGCTCTCGTCGATCAGGCGGAACTGCGCGCCTCCCTCGAAGCTGCCCAGCACGCGCCGGGTGAGCGTCTCCCCGGTGATGACGGCCAGGTAGCAGGCGCGCGGGGCGAGGTATCCAAGCTGGATGGGCTGGATGTAGGTCACGATGTCCCGGCTCGGCTTGAACACGGCCGAGGCATAAGCGGCCGGCAGGTAGCAATGTCCCTTCGTGCTCTCCACGAGCGAATAGAACTCGTCGTCCGTCATCTGCTCATAGCCGACGTAGCGCGTATAAAAATCGGAAGCGAGGGAGACCGAGCCGTCGGTCGAGACCACGCGGTTCTGCTCCGGAAAGTACACGGCCACCGTCTCGGCCAGGTCGTTGTAGATGCTGCACGCCAGGATGCTGCGCAGCTCCCGGTAGGCCTTCTGCACCTCGACGGTATTCTCCAGCAGGTTGGCGGAGAGCTGCTTGAGCGAGTCGAGCATGCGCAGGGAGTAGGCCATGTTGATCTGCGAGGATACGCTCTGGTCGATGCTCCGGCTGACCTCGTCGATCATCTGGGTGTTCATGACCTCATAGTCCCTGAGCACGACCTTTTCCAGCGCGTAGGTGAAGATGCCCAGGATCAGCGTCAGCGGAATCAGTAAAATCAGCGTCATCTTCAGAAACAGATCGTAAAACGGCCGCCGCCGTCTGATGTTTGTCTTCTCCATGGGGAAAGCCACGCTCCTTCGTTCAAGCACACAGTAATAAGCATATTGTATCACAAATCGGGCAATAAATCACCCCTAAATGAGAGGAAAACGCCCAAAATCAAAAAATGACAGTCGCAAAACGCAAAATATGACAGTTTGCGCAAGAATTGAAAGTGGAAAAAATGTGCGCGCAGTGGTAATATGGTGTTAAGGCAGTTCGGCGGATGCCTGACCGCGGACTGTGCGTAAGTCTCGGCGCGGCGGCGCTTTGCCCACCGGGCCGCAAGTAAGAAAGGAGAAACCCCATGAAAAAGACCCTGTCCCTGATCCTGGCTCTGGCGCTGATGCTCGGCGCGCTGGGCTGCGCGGGCGTCTCTGCGGAGACCGCCGTCGAGTACCCCGAAACGGTGAGCGTGTTCACCGGCATGTCTGAGCACCTCTCCAAGATCGGCGTCACCAACTACAACGAGACCTATTACTGGCAGGAGCTTGAAAAGCGCACCGGCACCCACGTCGACTTCCAGCATCTGCCCGCCGGCGCGGACATGATGACGCAGCTCAACCTGATGGTCGCCTCCAAGACGCTGACCGACGTCATCGTCGGCATCAACTGGAAGACCGTCACCGGCGGCGCGACCCTGTGGGAGGAGGACGGCGTGATCATCGATCTGACCGACCTGATCCCCGAGTACATGCCCAACTACTACGCCGCCATTCAGGAGGTGCCCTACTGGGAGCCCACCCTGTCCATCGACGGCAAGATGTACTACATCTCCGACATCCAGCACGGCGTCATTTACCAGGGCCCCAACATCCGCGGCGACTGGCTCGAGGCGGCAGGCCTTGAAAAGCCCACCACGCTGGACGAGCTGTACACCGTGCTCAAGTACTTCAAGGAGCACGACATGAACGGCAACGGCGACGTGAACGACGAGTGGCCGATGTCCGGCCTGGCCGGCAATTGGATCGGCTGGTCTCCCTACAACCTCATGTGGCCCTTCGGCGTGCACTGGAGCTATCAGCTGGTGGACGGCCAGGTCACCCACGGCATGCTGCTGCCCGAGTTCACCGAGGCGGTGTCCTACCTGCGCAAGCTGTATGAGGAAGGCCTGCTCGATCCCGACTACGCCACCCAGGACCGTACCGCGCTGGACGGCAAGTACATGAACAACCAGGTCGGCATGGAGTACGGCATCCAGCCCACCAAGATGAACAACAGCCTGAACCCCGACGCGGTGGAGGGCCAGTTCGCCGCCGTGGGTCTGCCCAACCTGAAGCTGACCGCCGACAGCCCCGCCTACGTCTTCGACCAGGTGTATATCACCCTGTTCACCGGCGCGCAGGCCGTCCTGACCGGCGCGTGCAAGGAGCCCGAGAAGGTGCTGCACTGGATCGACTACATCTACAGCGACGAGGGCAGCCTGCTGTTCAACTACGGCCTGGAGCACCTGTCCTTTGAGTACGACGAGAACGGCGTGCCGCAGATCGACTACACCGGCGCTATCGCCGCCAACCCCGATATCTCCGACGTGGAAGGCGTGGCCAATCTCTACTCCATCTCCGGCACCTCCGCGTTCCCGGAGCATATGTCCTCCACCCGCTTCAAGGAGACCATGCATCCCTTCTCCGCGGCCGCGGCCGACGGCTGGAAGGCCGACTACGACATCTCCCGTCTGCTGCCCACGCTGGCGCTGACCGCTGAGCAGCAGGAGGAGATCAACGACAAGCTGGTCGACCTGGACACCTACATCACCACCCAGATGGACAAGCTGGTCAACGGCCAGACCTCTCTCGACGAGATTCCCGCCATTCAGCAGAAGCTGAAGGACATGGGCATCGAAGACGTGCTCGCCGCCTATCAGGAGGTCTACGACTCCCTGTACGCGGACAAGTAACGCGTCCTGCGGCGGGGAGGAGCGCTTCTCCCCGCCGCGCTTTTTTCGCAGCCCAGGCGCTTGACCGGCGCGGCCGGCCGCCAAACAGTATACAAGGAGGAATTGGAACATGGCCGCTGTCAACGCGCGCTTGAACCGACCGGAACGCATCCGCATGGCCTTTAAGCGGTGCTGGATACTCTACCTGATGATAATCCCGGTCGTCGCCTACTACGTCATCTTTCACTACCTGCCCATGGCGGGTCTGGTGATCGCCTTCAAGGACTACCGCGTCGCCCGGGGCATTCTGGGCAGCAAATGGGTGGGCCTGAAGCACTTCATCGACTTTTTCCAGTCCGAGTACGCGTGGCAGACCATCCGCAACACCCTGTCCATCAGCTGTCTGGGGCTGATCTTCGGCTTTCCGGCCCCGATTATCCTGGCCATCCTGCTCAACGAGGTCAAGGCGGCGCACTTTAAGAAGGCCGTCCAGACCATCACCTACATGCCGCACTTCATTTCCCTGGTCATCATCTGCGCCATGGTGCGCGATTTCTGCGCCACGCGCGGCCTGTTCAACACCATTTTGAACGGACTGGGACTCGCCTCGGTGGACTTTCTGATACAGCCCAAGTGGTTCTACCCGATCTATATCACCTCGGGCATCTGGCAGAACGTCGGCTGGGACTCGATCATTTATCTGTCGGCGCTCTCCGCCATCGATCAGGAGCTTTACGAAGCGGCCGCGGTGGACGGCGCGGGGCGGCTGCGGCGCATCTGGAGCGTCACCCTGCCCGGCATTTTGCCGACGATCACGATTTTGCTGATTCTGCGCATCGGCAGCATCATGTCGGTGGGCTTTGAAAAGATTATCCTGCTGTACAATCCCTCCGTGTACGAGACGGCGGACGTCATTTCGACCTATGTCTACCGCCGCGGCCTGGTGGACGGCAAGTATTCCTTCGCGTCCGCCGTGGGTCTGATGAACTCGATCATCAACTTCGCGCTGCTTCTGATGGCCGACCGCCTCAGCAAGCACTTCGGCCAGACCGGCCTGTTCTGAGGAGGGGAAAACCATGGCAATGATTGAATCGAAAACCTGGAGCGACCGCGTCTTCGACGTGATTGTCTATGCGCTGCTCATCCTGATTACCATCGCCACGCTGTACCCCTGCTGGTACGTGGTCATGGCCTCGGTCAGCGACCCGGTGGCGCTGTATAACGGCAGCAAGCTGCTGCTGTGGCCGCGCGGCTTCTCGCTGGATGCCTATAAGCTGATCCTGCAGCACGCCATGCTGTGGATGAGCTACGGCAACACGCTGATCTACGTGGGCGCGTCCACCGTGCTGGGCCTGTCCCTGACCATCATGGCCAGCTACGTGCTCTCCCGCAGCTACATGCCCGGCAAGAACGTCTTCCTGACCATGATTACCATCACCATGTTCTTCGGCGGCGGCCTGATTCCCACCTACCTGGTCGTGGTCGGTCTGGGGCTGGTGAACACCCGCTGGGCAATGATCCTGCCGGGCCTTTTGAGCACCTACAACATCATCATGATGATGACCTACTTCAGAGGCATCCCGGCCAGCCTGGAGGAGTCCGCCCGCATCGACGGCGCGAACGACTGGGTGATCCTGATCAGGATCATGATTCCCCTGGCGCTGCCGGTCATCGCGGTCATCGCGCTGTACATCATCGTCGCCAACTGGAACAGCTACATCCCCGCCACCATCTACCTGCGCGACCGCAAGCTGTTCCCCCTGCAGGTCATCCTGCGCGAGATCCTGATCTCGGGCACCTCCAACCTGGACACAGAAACCTCGGGCTACGACAACTTCTCGGCCTATTCCGAGGCGGTCAAGTACGCGACCATCATCGCCTCCACGATCCCCGTGCTGTGCATTTACCCCTTCCTGCAGCGCTTCTTCGTCAAGGGCGTCATGCTCGGCGCGATCAAGGGCTAATTCCTGCGACAAACGAGTTTTTCCGAGCCGCCTTCGCGGCTCGGGTTGGGGGGGGGGGGGGGGGGGGGGGGGGGGGGGGGGGGGGG
>CAKUFB010000164.1 GCA_934647145.1 uncultured Clostridia bacterium | reverse complement strand
GTCTGCGGCAGGGTGCTGCGGACGGAGGAAATCCCCGCGGCCGGCCACGCGTTCGGCAGCGCCTGGCACTCCGACGAGACCGACCACTGGAGGGAATGCGCGGCCTGCGGCGAGCAAGCCGACAAGGCCGCCCACGAGTTCAAGTGGGTGATCGACCGCCGGCCGACCGCGGCGCAGAAGGGCAGCAGGCACGAGGAGTGCATCATCTGCGGCCACCAGCGCGAGGCGGTCGAAATCCCGGCGACCGGCGCGTCCGACGTGCCGAAAACCGGTGACCGCGGCCGCAAGGCGCTCTGGTATGCGCTGCTGGCGGGCGTGCTCGGCCTGCTCGGCGCGGCCTGCCTGGGCAAAAAGAAGCGGGTCAGATAAACGCACAACTGAAACGAGGCGCGGCGACGGGGATTACTTCCCGCCGCCGCCCTTTTCCGGAACGGGGGAGGAAAGCGATGGGCGGAAAGCGAAGGAAAGGGCGGCGCGGCGCGTGGCTGCTCGCGCTCGAGCTGGCGGCGGTGGCGCTGCTGACCGGGCTGCTGTGCCGGCAGGGACGTGACCGGCTTTCGGGCGTGTGGGACTGTGACGGGTACACGGCCTACCGGTTTGACGGCAGGGGAAGGGGCGCGCTGCTGCTGAGTGATTCGGAATATGAGTTCACCTACCGCCTCGAAGGCGACTGGTTCTTCATCGACTTTGCCGACGAGGCGGCGCGGGACGGCGCGTATACCTTCAGCCTCGAGGGCGACAGACTGCGCCTGACAGGGGGCGAGGGGACCTTCGGCGGGAATTTTGAGCTGCGCCGGACGGAAAAACAGGCGGTTTCTCGCGGCCCGGAGGGCTGAAGGCGCGTACGCGGGCGCTCCCGGACTGTGAAAATGCAGGATGGGAGCGCATTCTTATGCAGGAAAGTGTCTCTGATATGCGCACATACATCCACAAAACGGGGAAAACAGCAACGCGGCGTGCATGATATGCGGACATTGATTCGCACAATGCGGATGAAATAAAACACTGCCACATGAAAACTTGCAGAAAATAGCCGAAACTGGCATAATCATCCGTAAATTTGAAAGTGACTGTAACTTAACTTGCATTATGGCGAAAATGAGTGTATAATCAGTCCCATCAAACAGAGGGAGGAATATTTCGTATGAAAAAGTTGATGGCTCTTATCCTGGTCCTCGCGCTCTGCGCGCTTCCCTGCGCGGCTTTTGCCGAGACAGTTAAGGTCGGCGTGTTCGAGCCGGCCAGCGGCGACAACGGCGCGGGCGGCAAGCAGGAGGTTCTGGGTATCGAATATGCGCGCAGTCTGGTTCCCACCGTCGAAATCGGCGGCACGACCTACGACGTGGAGCTGGTGATCGTGGACAACCAGTCCTCGACCGACAAGGCGGTCAGCGCGGCGGCCGAGCTGGTCAGCGCGGGCGTGTCGATCGTGCTGGGCTCCTACGGCTCGGGCGTGTCGATGGCCGGCGGCGACGTGTTCGCGGCGGCCTCGATCCCCGCGATCGGCTGCTCCTGCACCAACCCGAACGTGACGCTGCTGTGCGACTACTATTACCGCGTCTGCTTCCTGGATCCCTTCCAGGGCAAGGTGATGGCCTCCTTCGCGGCTGATCAGTACGGCGCAAAGAACGCCTACGTGCTCACCCAGCTGGGCGACGACTACTCCACCGGCCTGGGCTACTACTTCCAGGAGGCCTTCGAGGCCATGGGCGGCGCCGTGACCGCCGAGACCTTCCCAGAGGGCACCAGCGACTTCTCCGCCTACCTCAACAACGCCGTGAACTCCGGCGCGGAGGTCATCTTCTGCCCCTCGTCCACCACGACCGCGTCCCTGCTGATTAACCAGGCCGCGTCGATGGATCTCAAGCTCCCGCTGCTGGCCGGCGATACCTGGGACTCCTCCGTGATCTCCGAGGCCGCCAAGGGCACCAACGTCACCGTCTGCATGTCCACCTTCCTGTGCGAGGGCGCGTCTGCTCCGGCCGACGAGTTCATCTCCGGCTTCCAGGCCTGGCTCAACGCCAACCCCGACAAGCTGACCAACAACGGTGGCAACGACGTGGTCTCCGCGGTCTCCGCGCTGGGCTACGACGCATACATGGTCGCCATCGAGGCGCTCAAGGCCGCAGGCACCACCGATTCGAGCGCGGTCGCCGAGGCGCTCAAGGGCGTGACCTACGAGGGCCCGACCGGCTCCATCGCCTTCGATGAGAACGGCGACGCCGCCAAGGATACCGCCTACATCAAGGGCGTGGACAACGCCACCGGCGAGTTCACCTTCGTCAAGATGCAGACCGTTGCGGATCTGGGCTGATTATTCGATCAACGTGCGATTCCCGCGTTCCACCGGCGGCCGCTCCGTCGGTGGAACGCCGTTTACAGGGGATAGGCCGCGCGGCCGCTTCAAACTCCCTGTCAGCGAGGAAGTCCTCGGATGTCAGAAGACGCAGAATTCAGAAACCCCAATCGATGGTTCCTGAATTCTGCGCCGGAACCCAGCCGAAGAGAAAACGATTAGAACCCAGCCGACCCCGTAACTCTTGTGGGGCAAAGCCCCTGAGTTTTCAGAAGACGAAGAATTCAGGAACTTCAATCTATGGTTCCTGAATTCGCCGCCAGAACCGGCGGCAGCAAGTGTTCCCCGAGCCTATGGTCGGTTCCGCAGTCCTCCTCGGACGATGCAAGACGCAGAATTCAGGAACTTGAATCTATGGTTCCTGAATTCGCTGCCAGAACCGGCGGCAGCAAGTGGCCGCGGGCACTGCCCGCCGCAGGCTCAGCCTGCCCGCCAGAAATGAGTTGAGAGTATGTTTGCAAAAATCCTGCCCTACCTGCTCGCCGGTATCTCGGTGGGCGGCCAGTACGCGCTGATCGCCATCGGCTATACGATGGTGTACGGCATACTGCGCCTGATCAACTTCGCGCACGGCGACATCTTCACCGCGGCCGGTTTCTTCATGGTGTACTGCGCCTCGGCGCTGCCGCTGAGCACGTCGATTCCGCTGGTCATCGTGCTAACGGTCGTGCTTGGCTTTATGGTAGAGCGCATGGCGTATAAGCCGCTGCGCACCGCGCCGCGCATGTCGGTCATGATTTCGGCCATCGGCGTGAGCTACCTGATGCAGAACCTGATGTGGTACCTGACCGGCGGCCTGGCCAAGCAGTATCCCGCGCCGGCGTTCCTGAGCCACTCGGTGAACATCCTGGGCGCGAGCACCAAAATGGTCACGATCATCACGCCCATCCTGACACTGCTGCTGGTGGTCGGCCTGGTGCTGCTCATCAACCACACCAAGATCGGCATGGCCATGCGCGCGGTGTCCAGGGACTTTGTAACCGCAAAGCTCATGGGCGTGAAGATCAACCGCGTCATCAGCGTGACGTTCGTCATCGGCTCGTTCCTGGCGGCAATCGGCTCGCTGCTGTACTTTTCGAACTATACCACCGTCACCCCCACGATCGGCGCGATGCCCGGCCTGAAGGCGTTCGTGGCGGCCGTGTTCGGCGGCATCGGTTCCATTCCGGGCGCGATGATCGGCGCGTTTCTGATCGGCATCTGCGAGAACCTGATCAAGATGCTGGGTCTGACCGAGTTTTCGGACGCGTTTACGTTCGCCCTTTTGATTGTGATCCTGGTCTTCCGTCCCAACGGCCTGTTCGGCGAGAAGACCACCGAGAAAGTGTAGGTGTCGCGCAATGAGCAAAAAAACCAGGAGCCTGATCAACCTGGGCCTGATTGCGGCGCTGTACGTCGCGCTGTACGCGGCGGAGAAGTGCCTGGGCTCGTCGGCCATGATGGTGACGGTGCTGCGAAAGGGCACGGTCTACGCGCTGCTGGCGGTGTCGATGAACATGCTCAACGGCTTCACAGGCCTGTTTTCGCTGGGTCAGGCGGGCTTCATGCTGGTCGGCGCCTATGCCTACGCCATACTGACCATCCCGGTCGCCAAGAGATTGGCCGTGTACCAGTACTATGGCGGCGGCCTGGTGCAGTTCACCGTGCCCGTGCTGGTGGGCATACTGGCGGGCGGCCTGGTCGCGGCGATCTTCGCGGCGCTGATCGGATTGCCCGTGCTGCGCCTGAAGAGCGACTACCTGGCCATCGCCACGCTGGGCTTTGCCGAGATCATCCGCGCCGTGGTGCAGTATAAGGGTCTGGGCGCGCTGACCAACGGCTCGAACCTGCTCAAGACCTACCCGACCTTCGCCACATTGCACACCATGGGCCCGAAGAACGCCCCGGCGTTCATCAAGGGCCTGTACGAGGTCTACGCCACGCTGTTTCCATACCTCCTGTGCGGCGCGTGCATCCTGGTGATCGTGCTGATGCTCAACTCGACCTACGGCCGCGCCTTCAAGGCCATCCGGGACGACGAAATCGCCGCCGAGGCCATGGGCATCAGCCTCTTCCGCCACAAGCAGATTTCCTTCGTCGTGTCCTCGTTCTTCGCGGGGATCGGCGGGGCGCTGCTGGCCATGTTTCAGCAGTCGCTGCAGGCCAACGCGTTCAAGTCCTCGATGACCTACGAGATCCTGCTGATCGTGGTCATCGGCGGACTGGGCTCGATTTCCGGCTCGGTGCTGGCCAGCTATCTGTTCATCGCGTGCAGCGAGTGGTGGCTGAGGTTCCTGGACAACGAGCAGTTCATCTTCGGCTGGAAGGTGCCGCTGCTGCGCTCGGGCTTCCGCATGGTGGTGTTCAGCGTCATCATCATGGCCATCGTGCTGTTCTTCAGGAAGGGCATCATGGGCGACAGGGAGCTCGACCTGGTCTCGATGTTCACCGGAAAAAGCAGGAAGGAGAGGAAGACACAATGAGCGAAAACGTGCTTCACGTGGAAAATATCACGATGCAGTTCGGCGGCGTGGTCGCCATCAACAACCTCTCCATGGACGTCAACCGCGGCGAGATCGTGGCGCTGATCGGCCCCAACGGCGCGGGCAAGACCACCGCGTTCAACTGCATCACCGGCGTGTATGAGCCCACGAACGGCCGCATTGCCTTTGAGGGCAGGGACATCGTCATGAACCACCCCACCGGCCGGATGAAGAAGCTCTACGCGGGTCAGAACAACGGCCTGTACACGAAAATCATCTCCAAAACGCCCGATAAGATCACGCACATGGGCATCGCCCGAACCTTCCAGAACATCCGCCTGTTCAAGAGCCAGACGGTGTTCGACAACGTGCTCATCGCCATGCACATGCTGCGCACGAGCAACCTGTTCACCGCCACCTTCCGCCTCAATTACGCCGAGGAAAGGCGCATGCGCGAGCGGGCAATGGAGCTTTTGCGCATCGTCGATCTGGCCGACGTGAAGGACGAAAAGGCCACCAGCCTGCCCTACGGCAAGCAGCGCCGCCTGGAAATCGCCCGCGCGCTGGCCACCAGGCCCAAGCTGCTGCTGCTCGACGAGCCGGCCGCCGGCATGAACCCGCAGGAGACGGAGGAGCTGAGCGACTTCATCGTGCGCATCAAGGAGCAGTTCGGCCTCACCGTGTTCATGATCGAGCACCACATGAACCTGGTCATGGACATTTCCGACCGAATCTACGTCATCGATTTCGGCAAGCTGATCGCCGAGGGAACGCCCGCGGCCATACAGAGCAATCCGGCGGTCATCGCCGCTTATCTGGGGGTGGATGAGGAATGAGCATGCTTTCCGTCAAGGATCTGTGCGTGAACTACGGCGGCATCAAGGCGCTCAAGGGCATCTCCTTCGAGGTGGAGGAGGGTCAGATCTGCACGCTGGTCGGCGCGAACGGCGCGGGCAAATCGACCGCCCTGCGTGCCATTTCCGGCCTGACCCCGGTCAAAAGCGGCTCGATCACCTTTATGGGCCAGGACGTCACCGGCATGGACGCGCAGAAGGTGGTCTCGATGGGGCTGATCATGGTGCCTGAGGGCCGCCGCGTCTTCGATAACCTGACCGTGCTGGAGAATCTCAGGATCGGCGCGTACCTGCGCAAGGACAAGGCGGGTATCGCGCGCGATATCGAGTTCGTCTATTCACTCTTTCCCCGGCTGAAGGAGCGCTCCTGGCAGATGGCCGGCACGCTCTCCGGCGGCGAACAGCAGATGCTGGCCGTGGGCCGCGCGCTCATGGCGCAGCCCAGGCTGCTGATGATGGACGAGCCCTCGCTGGGTCTTGCGCCGCTGGTTGTCAAGGGCATCTTCGAAATCATCGACCGCCTCAGCCGCGAGCAGCATACCACCATCCTGCTCATCGAGCAGAACGCCAGCGCCGCGTTGAAGGCCGCCGACTACGGCTACGTCGTCGAGACCGGCCTGATCACCATGGAGGGCCGCGGTCAGGACCTGCTCAGCG
>CAKUFB010000163.1 GCA_934647145.1 uncultured Clostridia bacterium | reverse complement strand
CGTTCGACGCGTTCACCCACACCGCCGCGCGCGACTTGCCCCGCCCCTTCAGGTGGTCAAGCAGGAAGCGCAGCGCGCCCTCGCCGTAGCCCTTGCCCACATAGGCGGGCAGCAGGAACAGGTGCGTGATCTCCCCCGCCTCGGGGTCGGCCTGGTAGTCGGCCGCGCAGAAGCCGCTCGGCTGGCCGTCCACGTCGATCAGGAAGTAGTCGGCGTAGGTCGTGCCGATCAGGCGATACATCGCGTCGGCCAGCGCCTCGGGCGTGTACGGCTCCAGGTACCGCTCGGGCAGCAGTCCCTTCACCGTGCTCATCCACGACTCGTAATAGATGTACCCGAGCATTCCCGCGTCGGGCAGGTCGGCCTGCCGATACTGTACCGGCAGGCTCGGAAGTATTTCTTTCATAATATCCTCCATGGCGCGCCGCAGCCCGGGGCCGTCAGGCGTCCTCGCCTTTAGCGAGCGACGAATCGCACAGCCCGGTCAGTTTGGTCTGAACCCAGCGGGAAGCGCCGTCATTTCCCCGGGACGCGCCCGCGTCGGGCAGGGACAGACCCAGGTGCTCGTAGGCGGCGGGGGTGGCGATGCGGCCGCGGGGGGTGCGCATGAGGAAGCCCAGCTGCAGCAGATAGGGCTCGTACACGTCCTCGATGGTGGTCGCGTCCTCGCCGGTGATGGCGGCCAGCGTGTCCAGGCCGACCGGCCCGCCGCCGAACTTCTTAATCATGGTCTCGAGCATGGTGCGGTCTGTGCGGTCCAGACCGAGCAGGTCGATCTCCTGCATGTCGAGGGCGCGCCGGGCGGTCTGCTCGTCCACCATGCCGCCGCCGCATACCTGGGCGTAGTCGCGCACGCGCTTGATCAGGCGGTTGGCGATGCGGGGCGTGCCGCGCGAACGGGAGGCGATTTCCAGCGCCCCGTCGTGGTCGCAGGGAATTTTCATCAGCCGGGCGCTGCGCTCGACGATGACGGCCAGCTCCTCCGGACTGTACAGCTCGAGCCGGAAGCTCATGCCGAACCGGTCGCGCAGGGGCGAGGTCAGCATGCCGGCGCGGGTGGTGGCGGCGATCAGCGTGAAGCGGGGCATTTCCACCCGCATCGAGCGGGCGGCCGGCCCCTTGCCGATCATGATGTCCAGCACAAAGTCCTCCATCGCCGGATACAGCACCTCCTCCACCGAGTGGGAGAGGCGGTGAATCTCGTCGATGAAGAGCACGTCGCCGGCGTTCAGGTTGGTCATGATGGAGACCAGGTCGCCCGGGCGCTCGATGGCCGGGCCGGAGGTAATGCGGATGTTTCGGCCCATTTCGGCGGCGATGATGCCGGCCAGCGTGGTCTTGCCCAGGCCGGGCGGGCCGTAGAGCAGGATGTGGTCGAGCGGCTCGTTGCGGGCGGCGGCGGCCTGCATGTAGATGCTCAGGCTGTCCTTGATTTTCTTCTGGCCGAAGTATTCGTTCAGGGTGTGCGGGCGCAGGGAAAGCTCGGTTTCCTCGTCCTCCGCGCGAAACCCGGTGTTCATCAGGCGATCGTCTTGACTCATCTCATCATCCCCTTCAGCGCCAGGCGAATCAGCTCCTCAGCGCGGTCCGATTGATCCTGCACGGCGGCGACCGCCTGCACGGCCTCCTGCCGCTGATAGCCCAGCGTAATGAGCGCCTCGACGGCGTCCCGGCAGGCGTCGGACGCGTCGGCGGCTCCGGGCCGCACGGCGATCTGCTTCACGTCGCCCACCAGCTCGTCGTCCTCTACCTTGTCCCGCAGCTCCAGTATCACCCGCTGCGCGGTCTTCTTGCCCACGCCGGGCGCGCGGGCGATGGCGGCCGCGTCCCCGGTCACAATGGCCAGCGTCAAATCGCGCACGGACAGCGTGGAGAGGATCTGCATCGCGCTCTTGGGCCCCACGCCGGTCACGCCGCGCAGCTTGAGAAACAGGTGCTTTTCCTCCTTGCTGTAAAACCCGAACAGCTCCATCGCGTCCTCGCGCACCGAGAGCGCGGCGTAGCAGGTCATGCTCTGGCCGACGGCCGGAGCCGCCGACAGCGTGGCCGCGCTCACCGTGAGCAGGTACCCCACGCCGCCGCAGTCGATCACCAGGCAGTCCGCGCCCTTTTCGGCCACGACGCCCCGAAAATGTGCGTACATCGATATGCTCCCTCCGTCACCTGATCTTGTACAGTTCCCTGGCCCGCAGGCTCAGCGCGTGGGTCAGCGCCACGGCGATGGCGTCGGCCGCGTCGTCCGGCTGGGCGATTTCATCCATGCGCAGCAGCATCTTGACCATGGTCTGCACCTGATGCTTGTCCGCCTTGCCGTAGCCGGTGACCGCCTGCTTGATCTGCATGGGCGTATACTCGTAGATTTCGTCGGTGCGCTGGGCGACCGCCAGCAGCGACACCCCGCGCGCAGAGCTCACCGCCATGCCGGTGGTGATGTTTTTACTGAAAAAAAGCTCCTCGAAGGCCACCTCGTCCGGCGAATACGTGTCCAGGAGCTGGTTCATGCCCTTGTACAGGCTGTTGAGCCGCATGGGCAGCGTCTGAGCCGGGCGCGTGGTCAGCACGCCGTACTGGATCAGCCGGTGGCGGTCGTTTTCTGTGTGAATCACCCCGTAGCCCAGCGTGGCCAGACCCGGGTCAATGCCCAGTATAATCAATGCGCGTATCCTTCCCGAAAGAGATTTCTACATCTATGATAAGCCGTTTCGAGCCGCCTGTCAAGGAAGTTTGCCCCTCCCCTACACATACGGCTTGTCGATCTTCACCACCGCGAAGCAGTGTCCGGGCAGCGTGCCCGCCAGGCGCTCGATTTCCTTCTTCACCTGCGCGTCGGTCATCTCAAAGCCCTGCGGCACCACCGCGTCGAAGATCAGGTTGGTATGGCTGGGGCCGGTCACCATGCGGAAATCGTGTATCCGCACCTGGCCGTTCCAGCGCGCCTCGATCAGCGCGGCCACCTGCTCGCGCATTGCGCCCACCTGCGTGTCGTCCGAGGCGATGGGATCCATGTGGATGATGGGCTCGCAGTCGCACTCGTCCCGCAGCCGGCGCTCGATCAGGTCGATCTGGTCGTGCATTTCCATGACGTCGCCCGCGGAGGGCACCTCGGCGTGCAGCGAGACATAGCGCCTGCCCGGGCCGTAGTCGTGTACGATCAGGTCGTGTATGCCCAGTATGCCCGGATAGGAAAGTACGATCTTCTCGATGCGCTCGATCAGCTCGGGCTCGGGCGGCTGACCCAGCAGCGGATTGATCGTGTCCCTCGCCGCGCCGAAGCCCGCGCAGATAATCATCAGGCTGACCGCCAGGCCGCTCCACGCATCCACATTGAACGAGGTCAGCAGGCTCAGAATCATCGCCGCGAGCACCACCGATGTGGATACCGCGTCGCTCAGGCTGTCGGTCGAGGTGGCCCGCATCGCCTCGGAGCGCACCAGTCGCCCCACCCGGCGGTTGTAAAACGCCATGTACAGCTTGATCAGTATGGACGCGACCAGTATGACTGCGCCCAGGACGCTGAAGGAGGTGGGCTCGGGCGTAATGATCTTTCTGACCGAGGTCTTGAGCAGCTCCACGCCCATCAGCAGGATAATCGCCGACACCGCCAGCCCGGACAGGTACTCCACCCGTCCAAAACCGAACGGATGCTCGCGATCCGGCTTGCGCGCCGCCAGCTTGAAGCCCAAAAGCGTAATCACCGAGCTGCCCGCGTCCGACAGGTTGTTAAAGGCGTCCGCCGTGATCGCGATCGAGCCGCTGAGCGTGCCGGCCAGCAGCTTGCCCGAAAACAGCACGAGGTTCAGGAAAATACCCGCCGCGCCGCACAGCACGCCGTAGGCCGTGCGCACCCTCGGGTCGGAATAGTTCTGGGAATCCTTGATCAGCCACCGCGCCAACAGGTGGATCATGCATGTCACTTCCTTGCACAGATGCCTTCATTTTAGCACAGCCGGGCGCGTTTTTCAACACCTGAACCGAGGCCCGGCGCCTTCCAGTAAAACGCTTTCCCCCGGACAAATTCCGGAGGAAAGCGGCGTATGGCCCGCAAGACGCGTCTTACAGGAGCTTGCGGATGAAGCTGAGGCGGTGCTCCGGACAGGGGCCGTATTTGCGCAGAGCCGCGATGTGCTGCGCCGTGCCGTAGCCCTTGTGCTGCGCGAAGCCGTACTCGGGGTACTTTTCGTCCAGCTCGATCATGTAGCGGTCGCGCGTCACCTTGGCCACAATCGAGGCCGCGCCGATCATGTAGCTGAGCGCGTCGCCGTGCACCAGCGCCGTCGCCTCGCCGGGCAGACTGAGACCCTCTACCGCGTCAACCAGAAAATGCGCGCCCACAGCGCCCGCGGCGCACTCCTCCATGGCGGATTTCGTGGCGTTCAGGATGTTCACGCGGTCGATCTCCTGCGGACTGCGCCAGGCGCACACGGCGTAGGAGGCGACCTGCATCAGCCGCTCGCAGAGCGCCTCGCGCTTCTTTTCGGACAGCTTTTTGGAGTCGTCCACCCCCGGCACCAGCAGATCCTGCGGCACGATTACGCAGGCGGTCACGACCGGCCCGGCCAGCGGCCCCCGGCCCACCTCGTCAATGCCCGCCACGCGCTCTCCCCTCGCCCACAGCGGGCGCTCAATCTCCGTCAGTCGGAGCAGCTTCGCTTCTGCCGTCTCGCGGGGCATGGTCTTCCTCCTTCCGCGCCCTCGGGGGACGCTCCAGCGTGATGCGCCCCACCTTGCCGGCGCGGAATTCGTCCAGCACCAGCGCGGAGGCGCGGTCGGTGTCGTACCTGCCGCCCGACAGCAGCCAGCCGCGTCCCAGGCAGGCGGCCTCCAGCAGGCATTCCGTCTGCGCGATGCGCTCGGGCGTGAGCTTAAAGCGCGCCTCGGTCTGCGCGGGGGCGACGTCGAGCAGCGCCTTGAGCAGGTTTTCGCTCAGCCGCTCGCTGTCGAGCACCTGGTCGCGAATCGAACCCAGGAAGGCCAGGCAGCGCGCGCCGTCCGGGTCGCTCAGCCGCGGCCAGAGCATGCCCGGCGTGTCCAGCAGCTCCAGGTACGGCCCGACCTTGACCCACTGATTGGAGCGGGTCACGCCCGGCCGGTCGCTCGCCTTGGCAATCGCGCTGCCGAAGAGGCGGTTAATGAAGGTGGACTTGCCCACGTTGGGTATGCCGATCACCATCAGGCGCACCGTCTTGTTCACGCCGCGCGCCTTCATGCGATTGACCACCGGCGCGGTCGCCCGCTCGATCTCGGAAAGCACCTCGCGCGTCTTGCCGCCGGTCGCGTTGAACTTGACGGCGGTCAGGCCCCTGCCGCGATAGTACGCCAGCCACTGCGCGGTCAGATTGTCGTTGGCCAGATCCGCCTTGTTCAGCACCAGTATATGCGCCTTGCCTCGGGTCATCTGAATCAGGTCGGGGTTGCGGGTCGCCTGCGGGGCGCGCGCGTCGCACAGCTCGATCACTGCGTCGATCGCGCGCAGCTGCTCCTGAAGCAGGCGGCGTGTTTTGGCCATATGGCCCGGGTACCAGTTAATTTCAGGCATGTGATCCTCTCCCTGCCGCCGGCTATGGGCCGGGGCCTTAATTTCGGGACACGCCGCCACGCGCCGGCTTCGCCGGCGCGTGGCGGCTCACCGGGGAGGGCGTGCTGAACGCCCGCGCCTCCCCGCACCCCACCCACAGGCCTGACGGCCTGCAGGGAAGCGATTCCCCGGGGGAATCGCATTGAACGGGCGGCTGCGGCCGCCCGGGTCGCTTGCGAACACAAGCGCCGCGATTGCTTCAGAGATGCGCTTTTCGATGAAAGAAAGGCCGCGTAAAAACGCGGCCTTTCGTGTGAGCGAATTACTTCTCCTTGACCTTGGCAGCCTTGCCGCTGAGGTTACGCAGATAGTACAGCTTCGCGCGACGAACCTTACCCTTGCGAACCACGGTGATGCTGTCCACACGGGGGGAATGCAGCGGGAACGTACGCTCGACGCCAACGCCGTAGGACGTGCGGCGAACCGTGAAGGTTTCGCGGCAGGAACCGTTGCGGCGGGCGATGACCACGCCTTCGAACGCCTGCAGACGCTCGCGGGAACCTTCGACGACCTTCACCTGAACGCGAACGGTGTCGCCGATGCCAAAGGCGGGCAGATCGGAGCGCAGCTGGGCGCTCTCGATGGAACGGATGATCTCATTCATTGGAATTGTCCTCCTTTCCTACAAGGACGTTCTTGCCCGGCAGACTTGTCCAGGCAGCGGACCGCCCGATATCACAGAGTCTATTATACCATTTTGCTCCCCTGATCTCAAGCAAAACCCATGTAAAATTTCACCTGCCCCGCGGAGCGAGCCCGGACGGGGTGGGGTGCGGGGAGGGGCGAAGCCCTGCCC
>CAKUFB010000162.1 GCA_934647145.1 uncultured Clostridia bacterium | reverse complement strand
CGGAAAGCAAAACAGCGTTTTGCTTTCGGACGGGGGAAGAGTGCGGCAGCTTCGCCAAAGGCGAAACCTGAAAACCTTTTGTTTTTCGGCATTCCCGCCCCACCCTTGCCAGCTTTTGCTGTAATCAGGATTTCCGGGCGCAGACCCTGGCTGCTTCAATTGATGGCGGTCAAGGTCGTCGATGAAACCGGCGGCAGCAAGCGGGCGCAGCCTCAGTACCCGCCGCCCGGGACACGGCGAACAGCCCTGTCCCTTCATTTATATGTATAGAGGAGCATGCCATGAAAAAAGGACTGATACTGGAGGGCGGCGCGATGCGCGGACTGTTCACCGCGGGCGTGATGGACGTGCTGATGCAGGACGGCGTGCGCTTCGACGGCGCGATCGGCGTGTCGGCCGGGGCGGCGTTCGGCTGCAATTACAAGTCCGGCCAGATCGGGCGCGTGCTGCACTACAACACCCGCTTCTGTGCCGACCCGCGCTACTGCTCCATGCACTCGCTGCGCACGACGGGCAACCTGTACAGCGCGGATTTCTGCTACGGAGAGGTGCCTTTGAAGCACGATCCGTTCGACTTCGAGGCCTACGCGCGCAATCCCATGGCCTTCTGGGTGGTCTGCACTGACGTGGAGAGCGGCGAGGCGGTCTATCACGAGTACAAGGGCCGCGAGGATCACGGTTTCGACTGGATTCGCGCCTCCGCGTCCATGCCGCTCGTCTCGCGCATGGTGGAAATCGAGGGGAGAAAGCTACTCGACGGCGGCATTGCGGATTCGATTCCGGTGCGCTTTTTTGAAGGAATCGGCTATGAACGCAACGTCGTCGTGCTGACCCGGCCGCTGGGCTATCGCAAGCGCGCAAACCGTGCGATGCCGCTGATTCGCAAGGCTTACAGGGACTATCCCAGACTGGTCGAGGCACTGGCCCGCCGCCATAAAATGTACAACGCCGAGCTGGACGAAATCGCGCGGCAGGAGGCCGAGGGAAGGCTGCTGGTCATCCGGCCGGACGCCAGTCTGCCCGTGCGGCGGGTGGAGAAGGATCCCGAACGTTTGCGCGCGGCCTACGAGGCGGGATGCGAGGTCGCCGGCCGCCGCCTGGCCGAGATACGGGCGTTCCTGGGCGAATAAGAAAGACGTGCTCACCGATGTGTGGGCGCGCCTTTTCGCTTTTTGAGGGAACGATGCGAGGCGATGCGGATGGAAAACTGAACGATGACGAAGAAAACGACCGAGTAAGGCTAAACTGTGCGCGGCGAGCGCGGTGAATCAAAAGCTGAACTATATAGGTATTTATGAGAGAAGCATTCGAGAATTCGCTCTATTTCGCCTCCGCGGCGACTAGCCAGGCGAAGTCGGTTTCGCGCAGGGGCAGGGCGCGGAGCCCCGCCTCGCGCAGCAGCCTGGTCGCTGTGATTGGGTCGTCCGGGTAGAGCGGGATCTCCAGGTCGTCAAAGCAGCGCAGGCTTTTTTCGCAGAACTTACTCAGCGAGAGGGCCAGACGACCTCCGGGCGCGAGCAGGGACGCGGCTTTCCGAATGGCGGCGCGCTTGTCCGGAAAGTGCCAGAAGGTCAGCGAGGAGTAGATTCGGTCGAATTTTTCGGGGCTGTACCAGGTCAGAAAGTCGCCTGAAACGAGCGTTAAGCGGTCAGAATCGGGCAGGTTTTCGCGGCACCGCTCGAGCGAGCGCGGCGAGCAGTCAATTCCGGTCAGGTGTGCGCAGCGGGGCAGTACCCGCGCGGCCAGCCGCCCCGTGCCGACGCCGATCTCCAGCACCCGCGCCTCGGGCGTGAGCGCGAGCAGCGAAAGAAACGCGTCCCCGTCCCAGCGATTCATGTACTCGCGCAGCGCGGGCGGGTCGCGGAAGGGATCGTTGTTTTCCTCGACCAGGCGGTCGTAGTGGCGGATGAGATTTTCCATGACAGGCTCCTTTGAGGCGGGCGCGGAAGAGCGGACAAACTTCGGTGGGGGTCCGGGGGCGCGCGAAGCGAAGCGGAGCCGCCCCCGGTTAAACAGGCGGCCGCAGCCGCCCGTATAATGCGATTTTCCTCAGAAAATCGCTTCCCTGCAGGCCGTCAGGCCTGTGGGTGGGGTCTGGGGAGGCGCGTGCCGTTCAGGCCGCCCTCCCCAGCGATCCGCGCAGCGGCGGCGAAGCCGCCGCTGCGCGGCGTACCCCTGCGCCGGGCAACGAAAAGCGCCCCAAACGCGGTTGTTCGGGGCGGGAGGGTTACTTGGACAGGTCGCTGGTGCAGTGGGGGCAGCGGGTGGCGTCGTCGGCGATTTCCATCCTGCAGTAGGGGCAGACGCGGGGCTTTCTGGCGGGCTCGGCCGGCTTTTCGAACTTGGCGCGCACCTTGTTGACCACCTTGACGAACAGGAAGATGCACAGCGCGATCAGGAGGAAGTCGATCAGGGTCTGCAGGAAGTTTCCGTAGGCGAAGACCGCGCCGTCCTCCGCGTCGCTGAGCTTGACGCCCAGAGAAGAGAAGTCGATACGGCCGGTGAGCAGCGAAAGCAGCGGCATGAACAGGTCGTTGACCACGCTGGTGACGATCTTGCCGAACGCGCCGGCGATCATCACGCCGACGGCCATGTCGATGACGTTGCCCTTAAAGGCGAATTCGCGGAATTCCTTGAGCAGCTTTTTCATGAGAGGTTCCTCCGTTCGTAAATGATTTTTACCTGTATTATATCAGTCCGCCCGGTTTCTGTCAACATTTTCCGCGTTTCTCCCATTCGAATTTCGCCGCGCAAATCAGACGCTCGAGATCCAGAGGCTTCGCGGCTTCGAGCCACAGGGTATCCGCGCCGTTATCCGTCCGCCTGTCCAATATCCGGTAGGCCATCGGCGGAAGCAGCACCTCGCTTTCCCGGTCGTCCTCCAGCCTTAGCGCGGGCAGGCCGGCAGGCACGCGGATGCGGAGAACCTGATCGGGCTTGCGCTGCTCGTTTTTCCCGTAGTCAATGAGCTGACCGGTCGTGCTGGTCGAGGTCAGGCCCAGCAGCTCGACCGTTTCTCCGATGGCGGCGCGGCCGATGGCGAAGCGCGCGTCCACGTTTCGTATGAGCTGCAGGTCTTCCCCGGCCGATTGCATGGCGGAGCAGATGCAGCGAATATCGAGGATCGCCTGGTCGAGCATGCGATGCTTCGCTTCCTCGGTAAGGACTTCCGGCGTTCTTGAAAGATAGCTTTCATAGAGCGCGGCGGCGTCCAGCCCACAGCGTGAAAATCGCTTTTCAGGCGTGCTTTCCCGCGCTTCCCGGATCACCGCGCGATTGTTGTCCCAGACGATTTGCAGACAGGCCTCCAATGCCTGCAGGTTCCGCCACAGAAGAGCGTTGACGATCAGGTAATCGGCGCCTGAATAAAACCACAGCGCGGTGCTTAACGACGCGTTCTGCATGAAAAGACTCCTTTCGGCAAATACCAAGTGAATTATACCAGCGCGTAGGCGGTTTGCAAAGCGTTTTGCGGGTGGATTGGGAAGGAGCGCGTGTAAATTTTCGGAAAGCGTTGCAACCAAAGGCGCGAATTCGCCGTCTAACGAGTATTACGCCCGTGATACGGAGAACCTATGCAGAAAAGGGAGAGGTGACGCGCGTGCAGAGCACGGAGGAGAGCCGGCTGGTTCAGCGGGCCGGGCGAGGCGATTCGGCAGCGTTCGAGCAGCTGATGGAAGCCCATGAAAGCCGCATGTACGCGGTGGCCCTGCGCATGTGCGGAAACCGTGAGGACGCGCAGGATTGCCTGCAGGAGGCCATGATCCGTATTTATCGCGCGATGGGCAGCTTCAAGGGACAGTCCTCCTTCGCCACCTGGGCCTACCGCATCACGATGAACAGCTGTCTGGACGAGCTGCGCCGGCGCAAAAACCGCCAGGCCACCTCGCTGGACGCGCTGTTGGACGTGGGCTTTTCCCCGGCGGACGAGGTCAACACGCCCGAGCGCTACTCCCTGGCCGAGGAAAAGAAGCGCGCGCTGGAGCGCGCCATCGCCGAGCTTCCCGAGGATATGAAGGCGGCGGTCGTGCTGCGGGACGTGCAGGGGCTGAGCTACGAGGAAATCGCCGACGCGCTGCAGACCAACGTGGGCACGATCAAGTCCCGCATCAGCCGCGGACGGGAGAGACTTCGCCAAATTCTTGTGAAACAGCCGGAACTTTTCGGCATTGAGTCAGTCTAAGGTACAGAAAGGAGGGGAGAAGCAAATGACTTGCGAGGAATTTCGTGAGCGATTGATCGAATTGATCGACCACACGCTTTCCGATGAGCAGGAGGCGCGAATGCGCGCCCACGCGGAGAAGTGCGGGGACTGCGAAGAGCTGCTGAGGCAGACGACGCAGCTGGTGGCGGAGATGAACGACCTGCCGCCGTCTGTGCCCGTTCCGCTCGCGGCTCAGGCCGCCTGGCGGCGCGCCGTGCGGGAGGAAAGCAAGCCCGCTGTGCGCGTGAGAATCAGCCGTTTCTCTCAAGCTGTGGCCGGAGTGGCCGCTGCGCTCCTGATCCTGTGCGGCGCGACCTTCATGACGAGGCTGCCGCAGGCGACGCAGCCGGTGACGCTGAGCGACCTGCCCGATCTGACGGGCGCGTATGACGGATCGCAGGACGAGATGGATTACGCGCCGCAGGGAGAAATCGCCGCCTACGGCGCGCAGACCGGTACGCAGCGCGTCTACGGGCGCATGTCCGACGGCTCGCTGAAGAAGGAAGACCTCGACACGCAGCCGCCGGCTGTGACGGGCGGGGATACGGGCCCGGTCACTGCGCAGAAGCAGGGACTGCGGCTGGCCCGAAGCGCGCGGCTGCAGATTGAGACGAGCGACTTCGACGCGGACTGCGTGATGCTGGAGAACATCGTGCTGAGCAACGAGGGCTACTTTGAACTGCGCGAAAAGCAGGGCGAGAGCGAGCCGTCGCTGCATGCGGTGGTGCGTGTGCCCACCGAGAGTCTGGACGATTTCCTGAGCCAGATGGAAATGGTCGGGCGAACGGTGAAGCGCGTGGAACAGGCGAGGGATCTGAGCGCCGGTATTCACGACGTCGAGGAGCGCCTGAACGCCTGCCGGAGCAAGCTGCAGAAGCTCTACGAGCTGCAGGACAGCTGCCAGGACGTGAACGACCTGGTCACCATCGCGCAGACCATCAGCGATGACATCGCCGAGAGCGAGCGCCTGCAAGGCAGCCAAAGCGAACTGAACAGCCAGATAAACTACGCGACGGTCGAGATCGACCTGGCCGGACACATCGACGCGGACGAAAAAAAGCCGGTTACCTCCGACGCGCCCGGCGAGAGCATGGGCGAGCGGATGAAGAGCGGCTTTGCGAGCTCGGTTGAGTGGCTCAGGAGCTTCAGTACCGATGCGCTGGTGCTGCTGGTGTCCAGTCTGCCCAGACTGGTCGTGTTCATTCCCGCGCTGGCGCTGGTGATCCTGCTGATCGTATGGATCGCCAGAAGGAAACACAGGTGATTCGAATTCCGAGACTTAGCGTCTCGGAATTCTTCACAAATAGCATAGGCAAGGAGATGAATGAAATGAAACGGACAAAGAATTGGATTTGTATGGCGATGTGCCTGCTGCTCGTGCTGCTTGCGGGCAGCGCGCAGGCCGCGACGCTGAGCGTGAGCGGAACCGCCACGGTGACGGCGGCGCCGGATCAGGCGCTGGTGCAGCTGGGCGTGCGGGAAATCAGGGACGATGTGACACAGGCGCAGGCGAAGGTCAACGAAAAGATCAACGCGATACTGGACGCGCTGGAGAAGAATGAGGAATACCCGATTGCCGCCAAGGACATTACGACGCAGTCCTATAACATCTATCCCCGCTACAGGTACAACGAGGGCGAACAGATTCCCAACGGCTATGAAGCTGTATGCATGCTCTCGGTTGTGGTGCGGGACGTCGACCGGGTCGGCAAGGTGATTGACGCGGCCTTTGCGGCAGGCGCGAACACGATAGATTACATTGAGTTCCGCCTGGAGGACGCCACGCTGGTCAATGACCAGGCGCTGACAAAGGCGTTCGAGCACGCCCTGCACAAGGCGCAGCTGCTTGCGGAGGCTTCCGGCATCGATCTGTCCGCCTGCGAGCTGAACCTGGACGCCAACACCGATTCCTCCGGCTGGTATGCCCGCTCCCAGAACGCGCTGTACGCGATGGCGGATGAGGACGCCGCTGGCGATACCACCGTGCGCGGCGGTCAGCTCAGCTTTACCGCCACGGTCAACCTGACCTACTCGGACAACAAGTAATAAAAACGAGAAACGATTCCCGCGACGCAGCCGCGCGCCGCGGGAATTCAGCTTGTCAAAAAAGGTTTTGACAAGCTGGTGGACGGGGAAGCAAGCTCCCCCGCCACTGCCACCCTCTCCAGTCT
>CAKUFB010000161.1 GCA_934647145.1 uncultured Clostridia bacterium | reverse complement strand
GAGGCGCAGGTTCGCGCGGCGGAGGGCGCTCCCTGGGGCGTGTCCGAGTCGGGCTACTATGCCTTCGACCGGCACATGGCGTATCAGTACCGGGCGTTCGGCTTGAGCGAGGTGGCCCTGCGCGGGGACAGCCTGCCCGGGCCGGTAATCGCGCCCTACGCGTCGATGCTGTGCCTGCGCGCCGCGCCCGCGGAAGCGCTCGACAACCTCGAGGAGATGAAGGAGCGCGGCTGGCTGGGCGAGCACGGCCTGTACGAGGCGGCGGACTTCGCGCCGGAACGGCTGCCCGATGGGGTGACGTGCGGCCTGGTGAAGAGCCACATGGCGCACCATCAGGGCATGATTCTGTGCGCGATCGCCAACCTGCTGGCGGACGACTGCCTGGTGCGCGCGTTCATGGGCAGTCCGAAGGCGGCGGGGATGCGCCTGCTGCTGCAGGAAAAGCCGGCGGTGCGTCTGACCCTGCCCCGGCGGCGGGAGGAGGAAATCGAGGACGAGCCGGCGCGCCGAAGCGCGCGGGTGAGCCGGGCGGGCGACCCGCATTCGCCGCTGCCCGATACCTGCCTGCTGGGCGGCGAGCACGCCGGAATGTGCCTGGGCGCAAACGGCGAGGGCTGGCTGCAGCGGGAGGGATTTCTGGCGAACAGGCCGCGAATCAGCCCGTTTTCCCGGCCGGAGGGGTTCTATGTACACCTGAAAAGCGGGAATTTTGCCTGCGTACTGAACGCGCCCGGGCAGGGAGACATGCGCGCGCGCATGGACGCGGGAAAAATCAGCTATACCCGCGAGGCGGGCGGCTTCGAGGCGGCGCTGAGTGTCTGCCTGTCGCCCGAGGACGGCGCGCTGTGCCGGCAGGTGCGGCTGCGCAACCTGACCGCCCGGACAAAGAGCTGCGAGGTCACCGGCTGCTTTGAGGTGGCGCTGGCGCAGCGGGCGGATTACCTGGCGCACCCGGCGTTTATGAACCTGTTCGTGCGCGCCTCCCGGCCGCAGGAAAACGCCCTGCGGTTCGACCGCAGGAAGCGCAGCCCGTCCGAGCGGTTTCCCGCGCTGATCGACTGCGTGTGCGGCGCGCGCGGGGAAGACGAAATCGCGGTCGAGTGCGACCTGGGCAGGCTGATCGGGCGGAGCGGCTCGCTGGATAAGGCGCCCCTGCCGCCCTTGACCGGCGCGCTGGGCGACACGCTGAACCCGGCCTCGGCGATACAGGTTCGCCTGAACCTCGGCCCGGGCGAGGAACGCACGCTGGCCTTTTTCACCGCGCTGACCGACCGGCCGGAGGAGTTCCTGCGCGCCCATGCCGGGGAGGACTGCGCCCGTCGCGCGCTCGAGCTGGCCGAGACGCAGGAGCGCGCGCTGATACGCTTCCTGTCGCTCAGCGCGGCGCAGTACAATTTGTTTGAGAAGGCGGCGGCGCTCCTGTGCTTCCCGCGCGGCAATCTGCGCGCCGACCGTCCGCCCCGGGGAGACGTTTCGCCCCGGACGCTGTGGGAAATCGGGATTTCGGGCGAGCAGCCGATCGTGCTTGTGCGCGTGCGCTCGGCCGAGCAGGTGAGCCTGGCCCGCGAGGCGCTGAGGCTTCATGAGTTTTATCAGGCGCACAATCTGACGTGCGACCTGGTGCTGATCAACGAGTACGGCAACGACTACGAGCAGCCGGTGCGCGACCGACTGCGCGCGATGATCGCGGGCAGCTGCCTGGGCGGCAGTCTGGGGCAGACGGGCGGGGCGTTCCTGCTGGAGGGGCAGTCGCTGACCGGGGCGCAGAGAGATGCGCTGGAAACGTACGCGGCGCTGAAGCTCTCCGGAGAGGAGGGGCCGCTGTCCATGCAGCTTCGGCGCGCGCTGGCCGGCTTTCGCGCGCCCCACGAGCGGCCTGCGCTGCCCGTGGGCGAGACCGAGCCGGGCGAAGCGCTGGCCGCCTTCAACGGCTGGGGCGGTTTTACGAGGGAGGGCGACTACCTGATCTGCCGCATGGATACTCCCGCGCCCTGGTGCAATGTGCTCGCCGGGCAGGCGCTGGGCGCGCTGGTGACCGCCCGCGGGGGCGGGTTCAGCTGGTACAAAAACAGCCGGAACGGACGGCTGACCGCCTTTACCAACGACACGCTGCAGGAGGATTTCTCCGAGTGCTTTTTGCTGGACGGCAGGGCGCTTCTGCCTGGCCGGACGCTGTTTTCGCCCGGAAAGGCGCGCTTTTTCGGCGAAACCGACGGCTTTACGTGGGAGAACGAGCAGTTTGCGCACGTCAGGCTGCCCATCCGGGCGCACCTTCTGACCCTGCGAAACGCGGGCGGGAGCACCCGCACCGTCCGCATGACCGCGCGAATCGACTGGTGCCTGGGCGTGACCGGTGCGGCGGCGGGGCGCACGCTGACCGGCGCGGACGGCGAAATCCTCTGGGCGCGAGGGGACGCGGGCGCGCTGGCGGCGGCCTGCCTGAAGGGAATTGACGCGGCGGCGAAGGACGGCCTGCTTTGGGGCGAAATCACGCTGGCGCCCGGCGGCTGCGCGAAGGTCTGCCTGCTGATCGCCTGCGCGGACAGCCTTGAGGAGGCGAACGAGCTGCTCTTGGGCGCGGACGGCGAGGCGCTGGGCGCGGAAACCGCCGCATTTTGGGAAAATCACCTGTCGCAGATGCGGCTGCAGGCCCCAGATCCTCTGCTGTGCGCGCTGGTCAACCGCTGGCTGCCCGCGCAGGCGCTCGCCTCGCGCATCTGGGGGCGCACCGGGTACTACCAGTCGGGCGGGGCGATCGGCTTTCGCGATCAGCTACAGGACATGCTCAGTCAGCTCTATGCGCAGCCGCAGCTGGTGCGCAGCCACCTGATCCTGTGCGCGGCGCACCAGTTCGAGGCGGGCGACGTGCAGCACTGGTGGCACGCCCCGCAGAACGGCGTGCGCACGCACATTTCGGACGACCTGCTGTTCCTGCCCTATGTGACCGCGATTTACGCGCGCGAAACCGGCGACGAGGACGTGCTCGACTGCCTGGCGCCCTACCTGGCGAACGAGGAAATCCAGCCCGGCCGGGAGGACTGGTACGGCTCCGCGCGCTGCGGCGAGGCCGCTGGGCCGCTGAGGGAGCACTGCCTGCGGGCGCTCGAGCGGGCGTACCGGCCGGGCGAACACGGGCTGCTGCTGATGGGCGGCGGCGACTGGAACGACGGCATGAACCGCATCGGCGCGCGCGGAAAGGGCGAGAGCGTCTGGCTGAGCGAGTTTTACCAGGTGGCGGCGCGCGGCTTCATGCCCTACTGCACCGACGAGGAACGCGAGACGCTCGAGGCGCGCTGCCGGGCGCTGCACGACGCGATCGAGACCCATGCCTGGGACGGCGGCTGGTACCTGCGCGCCATCGACGACGACGGAAGGCCCGTGGGCGGCAGCAAATGCGCCCAGTGCCGCATCGACGCGCTCAGCCAGAGTTGGGCGGTACTCGCCGGGCAGGATGAGGTGCGCGCCCGCACCGCCATGCAGGAGGTGCTTCGGCAGCTCTGGGAGCCCGGGCGCGGGATCGTTAAGCTGCTCACGCCGCCCTTTACCGGCGAGGACGTCGACCCGGGCTACATCCGGGGCTATCCGCCCGGGGTGCGCGAAAACGGCGGACAGTATACCCACGCGGCCTGCTGGGTGGTCATGGCGCTGGCAAGGCTGGGGATGGCCGAGGAGGCCTGGAAAATCTTCCGCGCGATCCTGCCCTGCGCCCACTCGGACACCGAAGAAAAGGCGGAGCGCTACCGCCTGGAGCCCTACGCCGTCGCGGGCGACGTATACGGCGAGCCGCCCCACGAGGGACGCGGCGGCTGGAGCTGGTACACCGGCGCGGCGGCCTGGATGCTGCGGGTGGTCTACCATGAGCTGATGGGCCTGAAAAAACGGGGAGACGTGGTCGAGCTGCGCGCGCAGCTGCCCGCCGGATGGCAGGAGGCAGCGGTCGTGCTGCAAAAGGGCGCGGCGAAATACACGCTCGTCGCCTGCCGGGGCGGCGAGGGCGTGACGCTGGACGGCGAGCCGGCGGACGAGGTGCGCCTGAAGGACGACGGGCGCGAGCACATTGCGCGCTTCCCGGTCGGAGGCACCGGTTGAAAGAGCCGCGCGGGTATGATACAATAGAGAAAAAACGGAGGAAACATGCATGAGCGAGATACAGTTTCTTCAGCCGCTGGCGGGCGATCTGCTGATCGAGGGCGCGGACGGCGAAATGCGGGAGGGCCGCTTTTACGCGCAGGTTCGCGTGCGCGCGGACGCGGACAGCCTGTGCGTCAACGGCGTGCGGGCCGAGAAGGATCAGCAGGGCGCGTTCTGCGCCCAGGTGCCGCTGGACGCGCTGCGGGGGCGGCTGGAGGCGCGCGACGAGCGGGGCAATCGGGCGGCGATTACCGTCTTCCGCCTGAGGGACGCGGAGAAGACCTATCGCTTCACCGTGGACGACTGCATCCGCTGCTTTGAAGACCTGACGCGCAATCAGGACAGGTATCAGTCGATCTTCGAGAACCCCTTACTGGCGATCTTTCACCGGGCGCACGAGCAGTACGGCAGCCGGGTACACATAAACCTGTTCTACGAGAGCGTGGACGGGACGTTCAACCTGTCGATGATGACCGACCGCTTCCGCGAGGAATTCGAGCGCAACGCCGACTGGCTGAGCCTGACCTTCCACGCGCGGCGCGAGTTCCCGAACGCGCCCTACCGCAGCGCATCCTATGAGGAAATCTACCGCGACGGGCGCGACTGCATCCGGGAGATCATCCGCTTCGCGGGCAAAAAGGTGCTGCGCGACACGACGACGCTGCACTTCGGGGCCTGCACGGCAGACGGCGTGCGCGCGCTGCGGGGATTGGGCTACCGCGCGCTGTGCGGCTATCTGGACTTCGACGAGCAGGGCAATACGCTGGTGTCCTATCACCTCACGCCCGAGCAGGTTGCCTACGCCAAAACGCGCGAGGGGTGGTATGACGCGGACGAGGACGTGGTGCTGCCCCGGCTGGACTTCGTGCTCAACGCGCTCGAGCTGACCGCCGACAGGGTGGAGCCGCTGCTCGACGCGCTGTGTACCCGTCCGCATGAGGGCAGGCTCATCCAGATGGTTATCCACGAGCAGTACTTCTATGAGGACTACTTCAACTACGAGCCGGACTACGCCGAGCGCATACTGACGATGGCCCGCTGGATGCAGGCGCACGGCTACCGCAGCGCGTCGCTGTCCGAAATGATCCGCGAGGAGGACGCGCGCGGGTAGGCGCGCCTTACTCGTATGTCGTGAGCAGCGTGAGCGAGGCGGGCAGGCGAAAAATCTCGTCCTTCAGGAAGAGCGGGCAGAAGTGCTCGTCCTTCAGGCGCTCGAAGGGCAGCCACTCGAAGCGGTGCCTGTGGCCGGCCTCCGCGCCGTCGAACGCCTGAGCGCGCGCGGAAAGCGCCTCCGTCAGGAAGTACAGGCACAGCTCGTGATAGCGCAGATGATCCACGTCCTCGGTGAAAAAGGACTGGTGCAGCCAGAGCGGCCGCACAATCCGCGCCTCGACGGCGAGCTCCTCGCGAAGCTCCCGGCACACGGCCTGCTCGGCGGTTTCGCCCAGCGCGACCCGCCCGCCGGGCAGGTAATAGCAGGGCGAGCGCTCGTCCTTCATTGCGAGGATTTTACCGTCCGAGACGAGGATTCCGCACACGCGGTAGTTGAACTTTTCGCCGTTCACGCGAAAGGAAATGTCCATGGGCAGCCTCCTTGAGAGAAGCGTCGGTGGATGCGCCGGCGGGGAAGATCGGAAAGCACGGCGCAAAAAAGAAGCGACGCGCTCGCAGTGAACGTCCGGGCGATTCCTCGGAATGATGCGAAGCGGAGGCTTACCCTATAGTATAGGCGATTTTGCCGCGGATGTCAGCACTTACTTTTAGAAAACGAACCGTGCTGTGCGTTTCCGCCGCAGCGGTCGCACAAAGAGCCGGACTTCGGGCAGAAGTCGCGGAAGCAAAAAGAAGCGGCGCGCTCGCAGTGAATGTCGGGGGCCAATTCCCCAAGATGATGCGAAGCGAAGGCTTTCCCTATAGCATAGGCGATTTTGCCGCGGATGTCAGCACTTACTTTTAGAAAACGAACCGTGCTGTGCGTTTCCGCCGCAGCGGTCGCACAAAGGGCCGGACTTCGGGCAGAAGTCGCGGAAACAAAAAAGAAGCGGCGCGCTCACAGTGAATTTTCGGGAAACGAAAATTCTGCCGCGTCGCGGTTCCATTATCGCGGAAAAGGGCGCTCCCGACTTCGCCCGGGAATACGAATTGCGCAAAAAGAATCCTCCGGACGATTGCTCGTTCGGAGGATTGGTGCGGGAAACAGGACTTGAACCTGCATGTCCTTAGCGAACACTAGAACCTGAATCTAGCGC
>CAKUFB010000160.1 GCA_934647145.1 uncultured Clostridia bacterium | reverse complement strand
GGAAACGATTTTTGCTCTGGAAAATGAGATTTTCCGGCGCAAAAATCGCCCCGCGCCCACCGTACACGCCGCTGGGCGCGATTGAAAGTTCGAGAGGGTTGCGACCCTCTCGAGCTCTCCGGGGGTTTTTCGACAGTCTGGCCTCCCCTGAAAGGGGAGGTGCCCGCAGTGCGGGCGGAGAGGTTCGGAAGCGCAGACTTCTGAGGGCTTTATCTATGGCCGCCGAAATCGTCGATAGAACCGGCGGTATCAAGCGGCTCAGCCCGGAGGCTGCGTGTCTCCGCTTCACGGCCTGCCGTGCTTTCGCGCGGCGGGTTTTTTTGTGCGCGTTTTCGCCCCGCTGAACGAATAATTTGTTGCAAATGAGACACTCTACGTTTCGTGGAGTCGAAGCCTCGCCCGTAGAACCTCCTTTCGGCGCACTCTACGACCGGTTCGCAAACTGGAGAGCCGTCTCCACCGTCCGTGGCTGGCCTTAACCGGCTTCTGGTGCTAGCATAGAAGCATCGGCACGCCGGGCACATTGACTGACCCGCCTCATCATTTACCGAACTGTCCGTCATTCGCGGACGACAAAGGAGACGTCATGATCAAACTGTTCACCGATACCTCGGCCAATCTTCCCCTGAGCCTGCTCACCGCGCATCACATCTCCGTGCTGCCCTTCTCCTATACGGTCGACGGCAAGCCGGTGCCTTACTCTGAAACGACCGACTTCGACGGCAGAGCCTTTTACGACGCAATGCGCGCCGGCGCGGTGGTCAAGACCTCGATGATCAACACCGAGACCTTCCGCGAGCACTTCACCCGCGCGCTCGAGGCCGGCGACGACGTGCTCTACGTGGGCATGTCGGGCGGCATCAGCGGCACGGCGGGCGCGGCGGCGCTGACCGTACGCGAGCTGAAGGAGACCTATCCTGACCGCAAAATCGCCGCGATCGACACCTATGCCGCCTCCCTGGGCGAGGGGCTGCAGGTGCTCGACGCCGCGCGGATGCTCGAGGAGGGCCGCTCCTTTGAGGAGGTTGAGAGCTTCCTGCTCGAAAGCCGCCACGGCATGTGCCAGTTCTTTACCGTCGACGACCTGATCTACCTCAAGCGCGGCGGACGGATTTCGGGCGCGGCGGCGATGATCGGCACGCTGCTGCAGATCAAGCCCCTGCTGCGCGGCGACGAGCTGGGCCGGATCGTGCAGTGCGGCAAGGTACACGGCTCCAGGCGCGCGCTGAACGCCCTGGCCGACCTGTACGACGAGCTGGCGCTGGATCGCGGCGCGCCCGTCGGCATCGCCCACGCGGGCAACGAGGAAGGCGCAAATCGTGTGCTGGCCGAGCTGAAAAAGCGCGGTCTGACCGGCGAATGCCTGACCGTCTGGTACGAACCGGTCACCGGCGCGCACGTCGGCCCGGGTACCGTAGCGCTCTTCTTCCGCGGCAAGCACAAGTAAACAGGCAAAACGCCCCGAGGACGTATTTCAGTCCCCGGGGCGGCGCTCTGTCTGTACGACTCAGCCCTTCAGTCTCCGCGCCTGACCATGCCTCCCTGAAAGGGGGGTGTCCGCAAAGCGGAGCCTCCCCCCAGCCAGCCCGCGTCGGCAACGCCGACATATGATTTCCAGAAAGCTTTTGGAAATCCGCAGACCTTGGCCGCTCCAATCAATGGCGGCCAACGGTCGTCTCCAGGATACACGGCAGCAAGTGGGTGCAGACTCAGCCTGCCGGCAGCAGGTGGCAGTCGGCAGCGCCGACCGGCGAGCTAACTTCGGTGGGGGTCTGGGGGAGCGCGAAGCGAAGCGGAGCCTCCCCCAGCCAGGGCGGCAGCGCCGCCCCACAATCCGCAAGGAATCTTACGGATTCGAAGAATTCGGGAACTCCAATTTATGGTTCCCGAATTCGTGTCAGAACCGGCGGCAGCAAGTGGCTGCAGGCTCAGCCTGCCGGAGCCTCCCCCAGCCAGGGCGGCAGCGCCGCCCCTCAATCCGCAAGGAATCTTGCGGATTCGAAGAATTCGGGAACTCCAATTTATGGTTCCCGAATTCGTGTCAGAACCGGCGGCAGCAAGTGGCTGCAGGCTCAGCCTGCCGGAGCCTCCCCCAGACAGCCCGCGTCGGCAACGCCGACATATGATTTCCAGAAAGCTTTTGGAAATCCGCAGACCTTGGCCGCTCCAATCAATGGCGGCCAACGGTCGTCGCCAGGATACGCGGCAGCAAGTGGGTGCAGGCTCAGCCTGCCGGCAGCGCCGACAAGTGTTTTCCGGAGAATCCCGAAAAACCGAAGACCCCGGGAGCTTCAATCTATAGCTCCCGGGGTCGTGTGTTGTTCCGCGATAGCAACCGGGTGCAGACACTGCCTGCCGACCTGCCTGAAACTGGTTACTCCTTCAGCGCGCGAATCGCGTTGAGCACAGCGATAATCATCACGCCCACGTCGGCGAAAATGGCGACCCACATGTCGGCCAGACCCGCGGCGGTCAGCGCCAGGCAGGCGAACTTCACGATCAGTGAGAAGACGATGTTCTGCCGGACAATGCCGATGCACTTGCGGGAAATCTTGATGGCTCTGGCAATCTGCAGCGGATCGTCGTCCATCAGCACCACGTCGGCCGCCTCGATGGCGGCGTCCGAGCCCATCGCGCCCATGGCGATGCCGATGTCCGCGCGGGTCAGCACAGGCGCGTCGTTGATGCCGTCGCCCACGAAGGCCAGCTTGGCCCTGCCGCTCTTCTGCGCGAGCAGCTTCTCGACCTCGGCCACCTTGTCGGCGGGCAGCAGCTCGCTGCGCACCTCGTCCACGCCCAGCTCGGCTGCCACCTGATCGGCCACGCGCTTTGCGTCGCCGGTGAGCATGACGGTCTTTTCCACGCCGTGCTTCTTGAGCGCCTGAATAGCCTCTTTCGAGTGCGGCTTCACCACGTCGGAAATCACGATATGGCCGGCGTACTGGCCGTCGATGGCCATGTGAATGATGGTGCCCACGCTGTGGCAGTCCAGATACTCCACGCCCAGCCGCTTCATGAGCTTGCCGTTGCCCGCAGCCACGCTGTGTCCGTCCACCTTGGCCGTCACGCCCTCGCCGCTGATTTCCTCGATGTCCGTAACGCGGCTGCGGTCAATCGCCTTGCCGTAGGCCTTCTGCAGACTCCTGCTGATGGGGTGGGAGGAGGCGCACTCGGCCAGCGCCGCGTACTCGATCAGCTGCGCCCTTTCCAGCTCGCTGTGGTGCACGCCGGTCACCTCGAACACGCCCTGCGTGAGCGTGCCGGTCTTGTCGAACACGATGTACTTCGCGTCAGAAAGCTCCTCCAGGAAGTTGGAGCCCTTGATCAGGATACCCTGCTTGCTCGCGCCGCCGATGCCCGCGAAGAAGCTCAGCGGGATGCTGATGACCAGCGCGCAGGGGCAGCTGACGACCAGGAAGGACAGCGCGCGGTAGATCCACTGCGTCCATTCCGGATTTTTGCCCGCAATCAGCAGACCGCAGGGCACGAGAATGGCCAGCGCCAGCGCGGCGGCGCATACCGCGGGGGTATAAACGCGCGCGAAGCGGGAGATGAACGCCTCGGAGCGGGACTTGCGGGAGCTGGCGTTCTCCACCAGGTCGAGAATCTTCGACACGGTGGACTCGCCGAATTCCTTCGTCGTGCGCACCTTCAGCACGCCGTTCATGTCGATGCAGCCGCTGATGATCTCCTCGCCCTCGCGCACGTCGCGGGGCAGGCTCTCGCCGGTCAGCGCGCTGGTGTTCAGGCTGGCCGCGCCCTCGACCACCACGCCGTCCAGCGGCACCTTTTCGCCCGGCTGAACCACGATGATCGAGCCGACCGGCACCTCGTCCGGGGCGACCTGGACAAGGCTGCCGTCCTTTTCCATGTTGGCATAGTCCGGCCGGATGTCCATCAGCGCGGTGATGTTCCTGCGGCTCTTGCCCACCGCGTAGCTCTGGAACAGCTCGCCGATCTGGTAAAACAGCATGACCGCGATGCCTTCCACGTAGTCGCCGCTGCGTGTCCACACCGCCAGGAAGAACGCGCCCAGCGTCGCCAGCGCCATCAGGAAGTTCTCGTCGAAAGCGCGCCCGTTCAGTATGCCCCTGCCGGCCTTGCGCAGGATGTCATAGCCGATCACCAGGTACGCAACCAGGTACAGCGCCAGCCGCACAACGCCCGTCACCGGGATGAACTTCAGCGCGATCAGCATCGCGGCCGTCACGAGAATTCGAACCAGCATGATCTTCTGTTTCTTCGTCATGATTGCATTCCTTCCTTTTTCAGGCGTTGGCGCGCCCGCCTCGGACGCGGCGATTACAGCTCGATTTCGCAGTCGGGCTCGACCTTTTTGCAGGCCTTGAGCACGTTTTTCATGACGCTCTTCGCGTCCTGGCCGTCCTCGAACTCGACGATCATCTTCTGGGTCATGAAGTTGACGGTCGCATTGACGACGCCGCTGGTCTTGCGGGCGGCTTCCTCCATCAGGTTGGCGCAGTTCGCGCAGTCCACTTCGATCGCATAGGTCTTTTTCATCATTCATTCCTCCATTCAATGTGCTGTCCGTCTCAGGAGGCTTCTCCCGATTTCACAATTAAACGCTTGTTTAACCGCTATGCCTGTAGTATACTCATGTCGCACTCAAAAAGCAAGAGGCGAGCGCCCCGTCCGTCCAAACGGGCGAGCGGAATGTCCAAAAAGAAGGTGGAAAACGCAATGGCCGAATTCGAACTGCCGCATCATCACGGCGCGCACGCGCACATGGAATACATCCGCCGGGAGCTGGGCAACGTCGAGCACTTTGCCGCCGTTTCCGAGGTCTTCAAGCAGCTCAGCGACACCACCCGCGCCCGGATTTTCTGGCTGCTCAGTCATCAGGAGGAATGCGTGGTCAACATCGCCGCGCTGCTGGAGATGTCCAGTCCCGCGGTCTTTCACCACCTGCGCTCGCTCACCGAGAGCGGCCTGCTGGTCAGCCGCCGCGACGGCAAGGAGGTCTACTACCGCGCGCCCGACACCCAGCTGTGCCGCCTGCTGCACGACATCGTCGAGCAGGTCATGGCCATTTCCTGCCCCGAAAAGAGCGTCGATTTCCAGGCCTCTCAGGAGGAAATCATCCGCAACGTACACCATTACCTGACCGAGCACCTGTCCGAGCGCATTACGATCGACGAGCTGTCCCGCCGGTTCCTGATGAACGCCACCACCCTCAAGAGTGTCTTCAAGCGGGTCTACGGCGAGTCCATCGCCGCGCACATGAAAAAGCACCGCATGGAGGAGGCCGCCTCGCTGCTCGTCACCACCCAGGACGACGTGTCCGCCATCGCCCGCGCCGTCGGCTACGAGAGCCAGAGCCGCTTCACAGCCGCCTTCAAGGAGGCCTACGAAATGCTCCCTACTGAGTACCGCAAAAAGCACGCTCTCGGATAAACCAACTGTTTTTTCGGAGAGGGGGTGCGGGGGCGTTGTACGCCCCCGCTTCCCCCGCACGGCGGTTGCTTTTCGCCCCGGCCTGTGCTATAATGTGGAAAACAAAACGGCTTTTCGGGAGGGACAGACGATGGATACGATTCGCATTGACTCCAAGGGCGTAAAGATGGTCGCGCACCGCGGCGTGAGCGGCCTGGAAAAGGAGAACACCGCGTCGGCGTTCGTGGCGGCGGGCAACCGCAGCTATTTCGGCATCGAGACCGACGTACACCGCACGCTGGACGGCCAGTTCGTGGTGATTCACGACGACAACACCGCCCGCGTGGCGATCGACAGCCTGGACGTGGAAAAGACCACCTTCGAGACGCTGCGCGCGCTGCGCCTGTGCGACACCGACGGCGAAAAGGGCCGCGCCGACCTGCGCATCCCCACGCTGCGCGAATACGTGCGCATCTGCAAAAAGTACGGCAAGGTGGGCGTGCTGGAGCTGAAGAACCGGTTCGAGGCGAAGGACATCTGGCGCATCGTGAGCCTGCTGGAGGAGGAGGAATACCTGCCCCACATGATCATCATCTCCTTCTCGCTGGAGAACCTGATCGATCTGCGCGCCATCCTGCCCGAGCAGAGCGCGCAGTTCCTGACCTCAAAGTACACGGACGACCTGATCGAGACCCTGAAGAAGTATCACCTCGACCTGGACATCCACTACAAGGCGCTCACGCCCGAGCGCGTCCGCGAGCTCAAGGCCGCAGGCATCATCGTCAACTGCTGGACGGTCGACGATCCGGACGCCGCCCGCGACCTGATTGACTGGGGCGTGGATCAGATCACCTCGAACATTCTGGAATAAGCGCACAGACCGCCGGCCCGCAATGGGTCGGCGGTCTTCAGCTTGTCAAAAAAGTTTTGACAAGCTGGTGGACGGGGAAGCACGCTCCCCCGCCACTGCCACCCTCACCAGTTTTTGCTGAAATCTAAGA
>CAKUFB010000159.1 GCA_934647145.1 uncultured Clostridia bacterium | reverse complement strand
TCCGATTGGTTTTCCAGCGTCAGGGAGAGCACCGCGCGGTTGGGCAGGCAGACCGCCGTCTCGCCGCCCCGCGAGATGGCGCCCCTGTGTACGCAGGTCTGATCGGGACAGGAGGAGGCCAGTATGCGCGCGCTCCCGTCCTCCACCCGCACGGTCAGGAAGGAGTCTCCGTCCCGCCAGGTAAACTCGCCCGCCTCGGAAAGCGGCAGTCTCGCTTCACACCGCCCGTTCACCGTCAGCACGGCGCAGTCCGCCTCCCTGCGCGGCGACAGCCAAAAAAGCGCCAGCGTCAGCGCCAGAAGCGTCACCCCCAGCGCCAGAAGCCCGTCCGCCCGCCGCATTCGATCCTCCCCTTTCAGGCATGTCTCTTCTATTTTATACCGAATGGCTTGACAACGCAAGCGAAGATTGCTATGCTTTGTAGGCGGGGGCGCGGCGCGTCTCCGGCGACCTGTTCTGTGATTGAGGTATGAGCATGCGAAAACACGGGCTTTTTGCGCTGCTGCTGGGCGCCTGCCTGCTGCTGTGCGGCTGCGCGCGGCGCGAGGCGCGGGCATTTTCGGTCGTGTGGACAGACCTGTTCGACACGCAGATTTCTCTGACCGCCTACGCGACCGGTCAGGACGAGTTTGACCGGGCGGCCGACGCGGTCTACGCGCTGCTCGCGCGCCTGGACGCGGTATTCGACGTCTATGAGCCGCACGAGGGCGTCGAGGGTGCGTGGGCGGTCAATCAGGCGGGCGGACGGGCCGTGCGGGCGGAGCGCGAGCTGATCGAGCTGCTGGAGCAGTCGCTCGCCTGGCACGAGGCGTGCGGCGCGTTCAACCCGGCGATGGGCAGCGTGCTGGCCCTGTGGCACGAGACCCGCGAGACCGGCGCGCTGCCCTCGGACGAGGCGCTGCGCGAGGCCGCCGGGCACATGGACTGCGGCCTGATCACGGTGGACGCGGAGGCGGGCGTTATCCGCCTGGGCGACCCCGAGATGCGGCTCGACCTGGGCGCAGTGGCCAAGGGCTGGGCGATGGCGCGCGCGGCGCGGCTGCTGGACGGGCTTTTGCCGCACTACCTGCTCAACGGCGGCGGCAATATCGTCTGCGGACTCGCGCCGCTCGACGGGCGCAGCGCCTGGAGCGTCGGCGTGCGCGACCCCCGGTCGGAGAATGCCGGCGACTGCGTGCGGGTGCTGCGCCTGACCTCCTGCGCGGCCGTGTCCAGCGGCGGATACCAGCGCTGGGTCGAGATCGACGGCGTGCGCTATCATCACCTGATCGACCCGGACACGCTCCGCCCCGCCAATCTCCACCTGCAGTCCACCGTCGTGTGCGCCGACTCGGCGCTGGCCGACTTCCTTTCCACCGCCACCTTCCTGCTGCCCACGCGGGAGGCGCAGGCGTTGGCCGAGCGCTTCGGCGCGGAGCTTTTCCTGGAGGACTGACAAGCCGGCGGACGGGGAGGCACGCTCACCAGTTTTTGCTGAAATCCGTGAGATTTCCGGACGCAGACCTCGGCCGCTTCAATTGATGGCGGCCGAGGGTCATCGACAGGATACGCGGCAGCAAGCGGGGCAGGCGACGCCTGCCCGACAAACTTCGGTGGGGGTCTGGGGGAGCGCGAAGCGGAGCGGAGCCTCCCCCAGCGGAGGCGAGTCGGCAGCGCCGACAGATAATTCCCGGAGAATCTCCGGGAATTCGCAGACTTCGGCCGCTTCAATTGATGGCGGCCGATAGTCGTCGCCAGAATGCGCGGCAGCAGGTGGCAGTCGGCCCAGCCGACCGGCAGCAGGTGCGTGCAGGCTCAGCCTGCCGGCGAAGCCGGTGGATGATTATTTGATTGTATCAGAGGATTCTGCCTTGGAGCATCTGCTTCGCGCCCGTCCAGAGGGACTTTTCAATCGCGGCGATGTAGTCGACCGGCTTGAGCAGCTGCTCATAGGTGAAGTCCATCTCGCCGGTGCGCAGCATTTTGGCGAAGCTGCGGCACTCGAGCGCGTAGATGTCGCTGATGTCCAGCGGCTCGTAGAAGCAGCCCTCGCGGGTGTTGACCGTGCCGGAGTAGAAGTAGGCGTCGCTGAGGAAGTGGTTGGTGACCTCGTAGTCCTCGTAGTGCGCCACCGCCGTCACGCCGCCGCGGTGCCTGCTGGCCCAGATCCACTGCGGGTCGTAGCCGAAGGTGGCCAGGCAGCTCTCGACCAGGTGCGCGGCGTAGAACCAGAAGTCGCCGTAGTCGTTGACCATGCTGACCGGGGCGGTCATGTCGCCGCCCAGCACCTTGCCCGGGTGGGCCAGCACCTGCGCGCGCAGCTTCTGCACGCCCGCGCACAGCTTGACCGATGAGCCGCCCACCAGCGGAACCTTTTTCTCCTTCGCCAGGCGAACCAGCGCAAGCGCCTCCTGCGGGTCGCGGGTGAAGGGCTTGTCGATGAACGCGGGCAGGCCGGCCTCGAGGAAGGGGCGGACGTAGGGCGCGTGCTGCCGGCCGTCGCGGGCGGTGACCATCACCGCGTCCACCAGGCCCAGCATGTCCTGCGGCCTGTCCACGACGTGCTCGACCCCGCCGCGCTCGGCGACCTTGCGGCTCTCCTCGGGATACCTGCCGCCCACGGCCACCACGCGGATGTCGTTAAACTCGCCCGCAAGCTCGGGCTTCAGGCCGTTGAAGATCTCGGTGAAGGCCATGGCGTGAGAGTTTTCGCTGCCCAGAATGCCGATTCGATACATCTTTATCACTCCTTATTGCTCAAAGATCGTGCGTCCCGCCGCCATCGTGCGCCAGACGCGAATGTCGTCGTCGAAGAAAACCAGGTCGGCGCGCAGGCCGGCCTCGAGCCGTCCGCGGTCGGCAAAGCCCATGATGCGGGCGGGCGTTTCGGTCGCCATTTTCACCGCGTCGGGCAGGCTCGCGCCGCCCAGGCGAATCATGTTGCGCACCAGCCGGTCGGTGGTCGCCACGCTGCCCGCGAAGGCGCTGCGGTCCATCAGCTTGGCCACGCCGTCCTCGATGAGCACCCGCTGGCCGTTTTTGCGGCTGCCCAGCACGCTCAGTCCGTCCGGCATACCCGCGCCGCGCATCGAGTCGGTGACCAGCGCGATGCTGTCCGGCCCCTTGAAGCGATAGACGAACCGCAGAAGCGGCGCGGGCAGGTGTACGCCGTCGGCGATCACCTCGACCGTCAGCTCATCGAGCAGATACGCCGCCTCGACCACGCCCGCGTACCGGAAGGCGTTTTTGCGGTGCACCGTGCTCATGCAGGAATACAGGTGGGTCACGTGGGAGTACCCGGCCTGCGCCGCGGCGACCACCTGGTCGTAGTCCGCGTCGGTGTGGCCGATGGCGGCGAGTATGCCCCTCTCTTTCAGCTCCCGGCCGAATTCCAGCGCGCCGGGCAGCTCGGGAGCCGCGCTCCAGCGCAGGATGTGCCTCGAACGCTCAAGGATGGGCAGGTACTCCGCCGGATCTGGATTGCGCACGTATTTGGGGTCCTGCGCGCCTCGCTGCGCCATGGAGAAGTACGGCCCCTCCAGGTGCAGTCCGGGCATGTCTGCGCCCCGTTCGTTTTTCGAGAGCGCCCGCTCAAAGACTTCCTCCATGCCGCTCATTTCCTCGGCCGTGCCGGAGGTGGCCGTGGGCACGAGGGTGGTCGTGCCGAACCGGGCATGCAGCTCGGCCGCGGTCAGGAATGCCTCGGGCGTGCCGTCCATGAAGTCCGCGTCGCCGCCGCCATGGGTGTGGATGTCGATGAAGCCGGGCGAGACGTACCGCCCCCGCGCGTCGATCGACCTGTCCGCCGCCAGATCGCGCGCGGTCACCTCGGCGATGCGCCCGTCCTCAAGGTATATGTTCAGGCCGTCCTGAACCCGGCCGTCTCGAATCAGGCGGCCGTTCGCAATTTTTGTGACCATATCGCGCCTCAGAAGCGGATGGGCATCGGGTTCTGGCGATGCACTTCCTCGATCAGCTCGATCTGCCGGGCAATCCTCTCCGGCTTGATGACCAGCTCGGCGCCCTCGGTCAGGTGGGCGTAGATGTTGTCGTAGTAGGCCCTGACCGCCGTGTCGAACGAGGTGCCCACGACGTCCTCCTCCTGCCTGTGCCAGGTCAGCTGCTCGGCGCAGTAGCGGGGCGTGCCGTCCTCGCCGCGCAGGGATTCCAGCGTCAAAGCGCGCGCCGGCTCGTCGGCGGGCACATAGTACTGATAGCTGATGTGGTTCATCGTGGCCTTGAGACAGCCGCGCGCGCACTGCACGTTGTACAGCACGCCCTCGTTGTACGCGTCGCAGCTGCTGATCTCCAGGTCGATCACCGGCTTTCCCGGGGCCAGCAGCAGGATCTTCACGTAGTCCTCCGCGTCGCCGAAGGTGTTCACGCGGTCCAGGCGGGAGACCACCTGCGGCAGCTCGTCCATGTCCAGGATGTCCAGCGCCTGCTCCAGCGGGTGCGGGCCGGTGTTGCGCAGGCTGCCGCCGTAAAAGCGCTGCGAGCACTGCCAGTCCCAGCGGCGCGCAAAGCCGTTGAAGCGGATGCTGAACTGCACGGGGCGGCCCAGCCTGCCCTCGGCCAGTATCTCGCGGATGCGGCGGTAGTAGGCCGCGAAGTGCGACTGCTGAAACACGCACAGCATCCGGTCGTGCTCCTTCGCCGCGCGGATCATCGCCTCGCACTCCTCCTTATGCGCGGAGAAGGGCTTCTCGACCACGACATGGAAGCCGTGGGTCAGCAGATCCATCGTCACCGGATAGTGCAGGTGCGAGTAGGTGCTGTTGACCACCAGGTCAATGTCGCTGCGGCCGTACAGCGCGCGGTGATCGGCGTACACGTCGCAGCCGAATTCCTGCTTTGCCCGCTCGCGCCGGAAGTCCAGCTCGTCTACAACCGCGGCCACCTCGTATTTGTCGTTCATTTCGCTGCGGAAGAACGCGCCGTGAATGTCCCGGCCGCTTCTTCCCTGTCCGATAATCGCCACTCTCAGCTTTTTCATCTGCTTTTCCTCCTTTATTTTACTCGCCGCAGGCAGTACCCGTTTCCACCCACTGCCCGCATCCTATCGACGACCTCCGGCCGCCATCAATTGAAGCGGCCGAGGTCTGCGTGGCTTAACCCCACCGCCTGTTTCACAGGCATCTCCCCTTTCTGGGGAGGCCGAAGACGACAAGCTGCACATCCCGGGCAAGAACCGCGCTTCATTAGAAACACCTTATTCTTCTTGCAGGTGCTTTCCGGGAGAGCTCGAGAGGGGCCTTTCTCAGAAAGGCCGCCTCTCGAACGTTCCCTTCGTTCCCCTCGTTCCCTCCCCCTGCACCTCGAGCGCCACGCGGGCGGAGATGAGCGCGTCGTTGGGCGGGAAGACGGTTGCCTGGCCGCGAATGGCCTGCAGCAGCTCGGTCAGGCAGTTTTCGCGCACCGCGGGCGCGTCCAGCCGCTCGACCGGCCCGCCCGAGCGCGCCAGCAGCACGCCGCCCTCGCCCAGGCGGCACTCGAGCATGCCTTTTTCGCCCCAGAAGCTGAAGCGCCAGTAGGAAGGCAGGTCGAACGCAGCGCCGTTTGGCGCGCTGTAGGACACGTCGGCCACCAGACCCGCGCCGTTTTCGTACTCGCCCATCAGCTGGGCGCAGTCGGGAAAGTCAGGCTGCTCGTGCGCGAAGGCGTTGTACTGCCGGGCGCAGAGCGTGCGATGATAGTCAAGGCCGGTGATGAAGCGCACCGCGTCCAGGCCGTGTATGGCCAGGTCGTTGAACGTGCCGCCGTGTTTGCCCGGCTCGAAGTACCACATCGGGCGCTTTCCGTAGCTGAGCGGGTGCTGGCCGGTGAAGTTGACCGCGTGAATCTCGCCCAGCTCGCCCGCGCGCACCAGCCGCGCCGCCAGCCGGAGCGCCGGGTCGTACCGCAGATCCAGCATGCAGCCTACATAAAGCCCCTTTTCCCGGCACAGCCGCTCGATCTCGTCCAGCTCGCTCAGGCGCGTACACAGCGGCTTGTCGCTCAGCACGTGCCTGCCCGCGCGAAGCGCCTGAATAATCCGCTGCCCGCGGACGCCGTAATAGTCGCCCACCGCCACGATCTCTACCCGCGGGTCGGCGAGCAGCTGCTCATAGCTGCCGTAAAACGGCTCGGCGATCTTCTCCATTGCCTGAGCGCGCGCCGCCTCGTCCTCCTCCCAGGCTCCGGCGACGCGAACCTCGGGATTCGCCTTGGCCATGTCGTACAGGGAGAAGATGTGGCCGTGCCGCAGGCCGCAAAACGCAATGCCCGTCATATGCGTCACCTGATGAGGCCGGCCGCGCTGTCCGGGTCGCAAAAGAGCGTCGCGTCCGGATGGCGGCGCATCACGGTGGCGGGCACGTCTTTGCCGATCGGGCCGGTCACGGTCCTGGTCACGGCCTCGCGCTTGGTGGCGGCGGGCACGGTGCAGAACAGGTGGCCTGCC